>JBCAWW010000092.1:0-11157 GCA_038534415.1 Bacteroidota bacterium
GAAAAATCACATTTCCATTGAGGTCTGCATCGGCTGCTTCATAGGCACTCACAACAAAATTACGGGCAAAAGAGCTATTGGCCGGAGCAGTCAATACTTTGAGAAATATCGTACTGATTTCGCTAGCGGTTCCTTGAAAAATGATCCTCCCGTCCCCATTGGTATCACCTCCCCATAAAGCTTTTTGTCCATTGGCTAGCAGTTTTTGAGCGTGAGTGCCATAGATACTATCAGTCCGAAAGTCAAAACTAGTCAAATTGATTCCCATACTCAGCGCTTCTGCACTCATCGCGCCCAGGTGATTGCGATGATGAATAGATACAAAATAGTCTCCAGACTTGGTCCAAAGTTGCAAAGGGGATACCCCATCGGTTGCGACAATATCGCCATCTTTTTGCAGGAGAGCCGCTTTTTGAAAAGAGATGAGGGCAGAATCGGTTTGAGGACGTAGGCTGAGGTAAACCCAATCTACAATTGCATCATCCCCTGTTTGATTCAAAATGTCAGCCTCAATCGAATCTGTTTGGAAGTAAGGATCTTTTAATGGGATCCACCCTTGCTGCCTGAGTTCGTCATTCATTAGGCCAGAGCCAGCATCATAGGGGCCTTGCAAAATTGCTTTTAAGGCCAGCTTAATATAATCTTTGCGAGCAAAGCTAAGATACTCCCCATCGTTGAGATTGAGGGTAAAGCGGAGCTCTGCCGGATCGCTCGCTTCGTAGATCGTCGCATCGCTAAAATCACCATCATCATCTACCAACAAGACCCAAGCGGCACTATCGATTTGGCTCCAACTACTCAGGCCATCAAGCTCTAGCTGCACTTCTATTTGTCCTAGCTCACCTGTTTCTTCGGCCTTCCAAACCCGCGACAATCGAGAACCGATATCAGTGGGGACATTGTTACTAGCATTGGCAAAATCAAGACTGCTGCCATTGTGCCCGAGGATGAGAAATTCTCCTTCTTCGAGATCGTCTGGATTACCGATAGTAAAAATACTTTCTCCTTCCTGATTGCGACTCTGAGTTTGCAGCAATTGTTGAGTGCTATCCTTAGCGAGTCCTACCAGACCAAATGGATACGCAAAATGGCTATAATATAGATGGCTATAAACGGGAATTGAGAGACCGTAGCGGATACTGAGATAGGTCTCTATTCTTTGGCGGCTGCCAGACCACAGTAGTCCGTCATAAACGATCAGTTCAGCGAGTTGCCCTGCCCAGTGATTGTCAGTTTCATTTTCGCTACCCGTGCCGGTGAACGCTTGTCCGAGGGAGGCGCGGTCGGCACCACTATTGGTAAAACTGGTCCAAGGATAGGCATTGACGCCTTGTAAATAAGCACTGAGCTGTTGGTCCGTTTGTACGAGGCTGCTTAACATAACTGGCCGATCTCGCCAATCATCGCTGCTCATAGCAGGCGACATCGCTCCGTAAATCAAATTGCCATTGGGTCTTTGCCCTAGCCGTAAACCCTCATTTCCGCCCTGCTGGGCTGAGAGATAATAAGCATCATTGCTATTGGCAGTGCCTTTAAATACGGCAAATATGGTACTATTACTGCCCAAAGTGCCAGCCAAGCCATTGATTGCCAACCAGTCATCAGTCCCATCAAAGACGATTACAGGATGACCGTTGAGTTGCTCATTTGCCAAGAGTGGCCTTTCGAGGGCATCGCTTTGGCTAGCATCATTATTGGCATTGCTCATATCCGCCCAACTGATCAAGCTATCTCCATTGAGACTCAATCCTTGATCTGCTCGCAGCCATAATTTCATGTCGCAGCCAATCAAACCAGGGCTTGGCAGCTGGGCACTAGCATCAAGTTGTACGCCGACGATCACCAAGCTATCACAACTGTAGCGATTGGTGTAGATAAAGGTATCTTCTCCAATCAAGGAGGGATCGCAGGTCTCACTGAAAAAGCGCGTAGTATCCCCCCCAAAAAAGCTAACCTCGTACACCACACTATCGCAACCAAAGCGGTTGGTGAAATTTTGCTGCACAAAACCGGTATCTGCCAAGGCACAAACTGGGCTTAAGAAAACAAGCGTATCGCGGGCCAGATATTGCTGGCTGATCACGACACTATCACAGCCAAATTGATTACTGTAAGTTTGACTAGACGTTCCCTGCAAGGATGGATCACAAACCGGGATATCGACATAAGTTGTGTCAGAATCTCTCAAACTGGTCTCGACGATAGCAAGACTATCACAAGAATATATAGTAGCAAAAAAGGTCGTATCACGCCCCACTAAAAGGGGATTACAAGTGAGTTGAACGGAAAAACTTTGTGGCTGAGATACCGGACAATCGCTGCTTTGGGTAGCTAAGGTAAAGGCATCCCCATGCTGGAAATCCACATCGGTAAACCATACTTGATCCCCGATGATTTGACGCCCTGTGGTATGTTTGCTCAGATTGCTAAAGTCCCCACCCGAATGATCAATAATCAAACTGAAGTCTCCTGCATTAGTCAAACTAATGCCGGATCCACTCAAGTCAAAATATAGACTTACTTTACCCAAGTCTCCCACTTTGTGGACACGCCAGACTCTTTCGAGTCGATGGGTATAAGCGGGTGATTCGGAGACAGCTTGTTCGCTGATCGTACCTTCATCATTGCCCCAATAAAGAAACTCGCCCGCCTGCAAATCACTGGGATTGCGCATAGAGAGGGCACTGCCTCGACTCGTACTGCGAGCTTGGGTTTGTTCTACACATTGCGCCGGAGCGTTGCCAATGCCAGCAATCATATGTGGGAAATTGGCATAGGAATAAATGAGGTGTTGCTCCACTGAAATAGGCACACCGTAGCGGAGATTGAAATAGTTATCTACGATACGAAGTTCAAAATCATCCAGTGGACGTTGGTAAACTAAAATCTCGGCCACATAACCATCAAAAAATTGGTTACCAAAACCAGCACCGACTACCCCCTGCCCTGTATTGGACATCGGATCAGTACGGCTATGCGTGCCGATATATGTCTGAGCATTACGGGTGAGGCTAATAGACTTACCCACATTGTCTAATCTACCTCTGATGATCTCAGGCGTAGTCCCTCCCTCACTATTATAAGAAGGCACAGTCACATTGACATCATTGGAGTACTGTGCCAAAGTAGCGCGCGTATTGTTTCTCAAACCAAGGTGAAGCCCTCGATTGGTTGAACTTGTCTGCGTCCCCAAGAAATAGCTCTGTTTATTGGTAATACGCTCCACTACCCCATACATGGTGTAAGTGGTATTTTCTAAGAGGGTATTATCAAAATTTAGGCGATCGTTGCTACCGTCAAACTGGACAAAGGGGTGTCCATTGAAGCGCATTGTATCATTGCTGATTACGATCGGTTGCAGCGAAGCATCTGTCTGGGTAGCATCATTACTATTAGCACTTTGATCTTCCCAAGCAGTCAAATTACTGCCATTCGTCACAAAGCCTTCGTCTGCCCTCAACCACATAATCGGTCCAATCAAGGATTGCTCAGGGCCACAAAGGAAGCTGTTGGCTTGACCTGGAGTGCCTTTGGGCGTGTTGGCGAGCCAATTGGTTCCCAACTCATTGTTGAGGTTTGGATCGATCAGCATCAAACTAGGTCCTAAACCAAAAGCGGCTTCTGGCCAGGGATTGAGTTCATCATAGACCAAGGAATCCACCATACAATATTCAGCCGTCAGCAATTGTATCTGTTCGCCTCCATTGTTGAGCTTAAAACCCAGTGGTCCAACAAAACTTTGAGTAGGATGCTCTGCACTAAAGGCCACAGGATCAGAAACCAATACTAAAAAGCCCCCAGGCGCAATCGCAGTATTGGGTGGAATTTGATAATCATTGCTTTGATCCTGCACGATCCAATTTGAAACATCAATGCTCAGAAGACCGGTATTGTGTAATTCCAACCAATCACCTGCATCGGCGGTGAGTGGAGAAAAATAGTTGATTTCGTTGATGACAATAGAGGCTGCTGCGCCACAAGGATTGATATCATTAGCTGTTCCTGGGGTTCCCGCCCCTGGCGAACGCTCCCAATTTTGGCCAAGGGCATTGTCTAAACTCGGATCAGACAAGGACAAACTTGGGCCTCTACCATCGGCCTCCAAAGGCCATGGCAACTCATCATCATAGCTTACTGAATCTATCTGACACCCACTGCCAGTGTATAGCAAAAGCGTCTCTCCATTATTGGAAAATCCAAAGCCCGTTGGGCCCAAAATAGTAGCGGTAATGCTCGGAATAAGTGCTTGTAAAGCGCTTGGACTTTCTGCCAGCAATAGATACCCCTGGGCCGGAATAAGCGTTCCCGGAGGGAAAGTAAAAGCAGAATCAGCCTCATGTAACTCCCAAAAAGAGAGGTCTACCGGATTGAGACTTGGGTTATATAGCTCTAGCCAATTTCCCCCATCATAGCCAGAAGGGCTGTTGTAGACAATTTCGTTGATGAGGATTTCTCTTTCATCATTGCTTACACTTTGGCAGGGATCAGGAATATTATTGGCGCTTCCCGGTGTACCAAAAGGTGCCCCTCCTAGGTTGGAGCCAGCCCAGCTTCCGGCCAATTCATTGTTGAGCGAAGGATCGATCAAAGCCAGAGAGGGCCCAAGGCCATCTGGAGATTGAGGCCAAGGTGGGGAGTCATTGTATTTGACAAAATCTACCAAACAGCGTTTGGAAGAGAATAAAGCTACGTATTCACCGTCTCCATCAAAGCCAAAGCCCATATTGCCAAGCGGATTGCTAAGCCAGGGATAGATGGGTGCAAAGCTCAGTTGATTTTCGACGATGACAGTATAGCCAAAAGCGGGAATGAGCGTTCCCGGAGGGAAACGATAAAAACGATTACTCGCATGTAGCTCCCAAGCTGATAAATCTTGCGGGACCGCCGTAGGATTGTAAAGCTCTAACCAATCGCCGGGATTGGGATTGGAAGGGCCACGGTAATATATCTCATTGATGATAATTTGCGGAGCGTTGCAGGGATTCAAATCGTTGGCAGAGCCGGGAGTACCAGCCATAGCCGGACTCGCTTGCCAGGAAGTCGGTTGAGTCAGATTTTGGGGATTGCTGACCAAACTCAAGCTAGGGCCATCCCCGTCAACCTCTACTGGCCAAGGGGCATCATCGGTATATTGCAAATAGGTCTGAATACAGCCTTGATCATCAAGGATGGCGAGTCTAGCTCCACTATTTTCTAAGGGAAAGCCAAAGGATGGACTAATTGGGCTGACATTGGGATGAGATTGCAGGAAGTCTACCTGGTCTCGAACTAGGACGTAATAGCCATTGGCGGGAATATTCGTTCCCGCAGGGATATTGAAAAGGGTGTCGTCTACCCATAACTGCCAATTGCTGATGTCACGACTAACACCCATTGGATTGAAGAGTTCGATCCAATCTCCAGCATCTAAGCTATTGGGGTCGGTCTCATAATGATAGTTTACCTCATTGATATTTAGCGGAAAGGGCAATGCAGTACAATAGCGACTGTTAGCGGCAAAAGGGGTCCCTCCTAGGGTCCAACTACTCGCCCAACTACTTGCCAGTCCATTGTCTAAAGTCGGTTGCTTAAGTTCGAGCGAAGGGCCTTGTCCATCTGGTGGCCAGTCCCAAGCTCCCTCCGTATCGTAATCGACGGAGTCAATCGTTCCCCCGAAGGGGTCCTCCAAAAGGATCAACTCTGCCTTATTGCTCAACTTGGCTTGAAACTGCCCATTGGCATGCAAACCGTATTGTTGAAAAAACAGATTGCTGTCCTTGGCAATTACCCAATATTGATCTTCCCCGATGGTGCTCCCGATCGGAAAGCTATATTTGATGCCACTGGCAAAATTGAGGTTACTCAAATTGATTTGACCAGGACCGGGATTGTATATTTCGAGAAACTCAGCCTCTTCTCCTCCTAGGGTATCATGTGGATGATAATGCAACTCATTGATGATCAGCTGAGTGTAGTTTTGTGGCAAATAGTACAGTTTAGGGCAATTGGCACTCCAAGTCCCTCCATCATATACCCTTGCTTTGATCTCAATGGCGCCTCCACTCAAACTAATGGGTCCAGTGTACAGGATGGCATCAGGGGATATTGCCCCCCCTGGGGAACGCGGATCTGAACCATCTAGCGTATAATAAATGCTCCCGCTGCCATTGTTATGGCTTAGGCTGAGGTTGGTGCCGGGGACAATCTGGCCGGCCGGCACACTATAGCTCACGGGTTCTAAAGTAGGATAGAGATTGTTGGTTTGATAGGCATCGATCAGGGCTTGGGTGCGATTGGGAAAGTAATTGATCATAAGGCTATCCTTATAATCTAAAAAGTCATCGTATCGCGTCTTATTGGCCCAGCGAGCGGCTTCTAGCATATAGGCCTTGCTGGTTCGATCAAAAATTCGTTGAAAGCCTGTAGCCGTCGAATCGGGATGCAAAGCTCCTCCTTCCAGACAATTGCAAGCCATATGGTCAGCCACACGCATCCTAAAGTCTGCGTTGTTTTTCAGTGGGTTCCAAATGGCATTATAATCTCGTGTATTGACAATGTATTCGGTATAGTACCAATCGCTTAGCAAGGAGGGCTCCACGTCCCAAACGAAAAAACGAATCTTCTCCCCGATCACCGGGTTGTCTAAGATGTAGGTATTCCAAGTACGCCAGTCACCATGCGGCCCATAATTGCAGACCATGACATAATCGATAAAGTGATCCACATCCATGAATTCCTGCACTTTATCATAATCGTTGATAGATAATAGGAGCGAGTCCCAAGTATTGCGGTTGCCGTCGATGGCATATAGAGTCGTATTACAGCAGGTAGCCTTGAGGGTGTTCCAATCATCTTTGGAGCCCCCAAAGTAGGATTCGGCAAAGGACTTTTGCGGTCTTTCGGCGGCATTATAAACGCCCCAGTAGATCCCGTTGAGATAGACGTGATAAAAGTCGCCTCTGACGCCAGAGCCACTCGTTTTTATCTGTAACTCCCTGATAAATTGATCATTGAGATTTTGCGTTCCTCCTTTGAGGAAAGCCTCTTGACCCGCCGCTCTCAGTACCCAATAGTCAAAGTCATCAGCTGCATCAGGCCCAAAGAGTGGGTAATCAAACTTCGTTTCTTCGTAGGCTTGCTTAAACACAAAGCGGAAGTTCTTCTTTGCCTGATTGAAGGTGGAGTTACCATAGGATTCAACACCCCCATTTTGCCAATAAGCAGGCGTACCGTCAGGGTAAAGCAGTTCGATCGAAACCGAGCGGGTCGTTCCCTTGGTATAATAAATGGTATTGAAATCATTGACGTCTAAAACAATGGAGACCGAAGGGATCTCCTGTAAGGCTTGCAGAAGTTGAGGCCCATATACAGGATCATTGACCAGACTATTGTCCAAATTCATCCCGTTGGGATAGCCGTTTTGGGAGCTTGGCTGATTGATTACATCGTTGAGAAATAGGTAAGTATGCGTAATCACGGAAGAAGTGTCCTGCGGGGACCAAGCAAAGTACCGCAGTGTTGTCGTCGTGTTGATTGCTATCGGGCCGCTATAACTGGCACCATTTCCAAAGCCGGGTTTGCTCCCGTCTGTCGTATAGCGAATATTGGTGTTTGCCTGATTGGGGCTCAGGCTGAGGGAAAACGCATTTTGATAAAAGCCCCGTTCATGACTCAAATTGATGGCTAAGCTTTGAGCCCACAATTCCCCTCCACTACACAGCAACAGACATATCAAGAAGTAGCGAAAGCACGGAAAATTAAAATTGAGTACCATGTACAATTCTCTGCCAATAAATCAAACTTGAAGATACTATCTAAGCATCCAAAACAGGACAAAATTAGCAAGAGAAGCATTTTTTTATGACTGAATGGTTAATTTATACTTTCAAAGCAGCTTCAGGAGTCATTTCAGTCTTTAGGAATTTTTGTAATCTAGGAGCAAGATTGAGATAGATTGCCTCTATTCGCGCCAGTTTTGCTTGCAGCTTTGCCGAGTCAGGCTGCTGCTTTGTGATGCTTTCGATTTCTAAGGTCAGGTGAAATAACTCTTGATTACCGATGGTATTAAAAGTCGACTTGATGAAATGAGAGGTTTTCTGCAGGTTCAACCAATTTTGCTGATTCAGCGCTTCTTTCATTTGTTTCAGCGCCCTCGGCGTGAGGTCCAAAAATATCTGGATCATATCCCCTACAAATTTGGGATTTTGTCGCGATACCCGATACAAAGGCCCAAGGTCCAAAGGTTCTTCCACGACTCGTTTGGCGCTCACTTTGGAGGCCGGCTGAGCAGCAAATATCTTGGCAATCGCTTCGACCAAAACAGCCGGTTGGATGGGTTTCGCCAAAAACCCATTGACTTTATAGCTTTGCAAACGTTGCTTAAGCGCTTCATCAGTAGCGCCTGAAAACACCAGCACTGGTAGCTTACTAATACTAGGATTGGCCTCAGCCCGCATTTGGGCAATTAGTTCATCCCCAGCCATATCTGGCATATTGATATCAGATAGGACAAGCTCTACCCTTTCTTTTGCTAAGATTGCCAACGCTTCCAAGCCATTATTGGCGCTCAATACTTCCATCCCTTTATCTTCCAACAATCTCGAGATCAGCATTTGGTTGGAGGGATTGTCTTCCACTAGTAGGAGTTTTCTACTTCGTAGAACGCTAATATCAACCGCCTGGGCGCCCTCTTCAATATTGGCTGTTTCGGTAGCAATCCGCAAGTTCAGATTGATTTGAAAAGTGCTGCCTTGCCCGGCCTCACTCTCTACCCAGATTTGACCACCTTGGCCTTCAACAAGATGCTTTACAATACTGAGTCCTAAGCCTGTTCCGCCAAATTTGCGGGTAGTCGATGCTTCGGCCTGTTTATACGGATCAAAGATGGTTTCCAACTTATCCTCTGCTATGCCAATCCCTGTGTCTTGAATGCTAAAGTTGACTAGAGCTTCGTCTTTGGTGCTAGACAATAGACTCAGCCTACAGTTGATCGCCCCCTCTGAGGTAAATTTAATTGCATTGGAAACCAGGTTTGAGAGGATTTGCTGGAGCTTGGTAGGATCGCCGATCACTTTGGCCGGTACCTCTGAATCAATTTGACAGTTGAGACTAAGTCCCTTTTCATTGGCTCGATATTGATAGATGCTGCATATCTTATTGTGCAAAAGCGGCAAATCAAAAGGAATCTCCTCAAACTGAATTTCTCCAGCATCAATCTTGGCCTTTTCTAGCAAGTCGGACAATAAGCCTACCATAAAATCAGCGGTAAACTTAAGGCTACCTACGTACTTTTCTTGTTTGTCATCTAACTCACTAGCACGCAACAAATGCACAATATTGAGCACCGTTTGAATCGGATTTCGAATCTCATGGCTGATATTTGCGAGAAACTGTTTCTCTCTTTGACGAGCCTCTTCAGCTTCCATTCTAGCCTTGATTAAGGCTTGCTCAGCTACCTTACGGTCTGTAATATCTCTTTGTACCAATACAAATTGGGTGCAATTATCCTCCAACTTGATCGGCACCAGATTCATTTCGACCCAATAGTGGCCCCCATCTCTTCGCTGATTAAACAATTCAATTTGCAAGGGCTTTTGCTCAACAAAAGCCTCGGCTACTCTTTCCAAAACCGATCGAGAATTTTCGGTCGAAAATAAGATCTCCCAGCTTCTGTTCAGCAACTCTTTGAGTTGAAAACCGCTCATGTCTTGAAAGGCCTGATTGGTATAAACGGCTTCTAATTCGAGAGAACCACTTTGCTTGGATTCAAGAACGACGATGGCGTCCTTAGCATTGACGACAACTGACTCTAGTAGCTCTAATCGTTTGGTATTGTAGCTGCGATTGATAGAGGTATATATTGCATAGGGCAGCAAAGTGAGATAGTTACGCTCATGGTCTTTGATCAAATAATCAGAAGCCCCTGCTCTCAATGCTCTCGCCGCAATTTCTTCATCACCTTCACCGGTGGTAAAAATGAAAGGCGTTCCCTGAATGAAGGGAAAAACATCAAATGCGCTCCCATCTCCCAACTGATAATCAATCAGGATCAGATCAAAGCTGCCGTTTTCTATTTTTTCAGTCCCTTCGCGAACGCTTCCCGCAAACTCATACTCATACTGAAGGCCTCGCCTTTTGACCATGTTTTTAAAGGCCATCTGATCAACACGATCATCCTCGATGTAAAGAATTCTATATTGTGAATCAAACATTTAGCTCTCCTATTAATCAGCAATTTCACTCAAAGACCAATAACCTTTTATGGTTTCCATCATATCTAAAAATTGGGGAAAATTGACAGGCTTAATCATATAACCTGCAATTGAGTGCTGGAAACTATCGAGTCGATCTTGGTCTTCCCGAGAAGAGGTCAGCATGATGACAGGAATCTTCTTGAGCGAGACATCTTTTTCCCTTTCTCGCAAAAATTCAATTCCATTCATCCTAGGCATATTGATATCCAACAAGATCAGTCCCGGACTAGCTTTATTTGGATCTTTGAGGTACGCAATCGCCTCTTCTCCATTGGAGGTAACCTCCAGAGGATTTGAGATATTTAGCTTTCTTATCGCCCGCTTTACGGTCATGACATCTACTTTATCATCATCGACCAAAAGGATAGTTCTTGAGTCTACCATTGCCTTTGCTTTTACTATTGCTTACTTTTTTATCTTCACACTAAAAGTGGTTCCTTCACCAGGAACAGAATCTATTCCGATACTCCCTCCATGCATTTCGACGATTTTTTTTACTAAAGTCAGCCCAATGCCTGTACTTTCAAATTCATCGCGCGCTTGTAGCGTCTGGAAGATTTGAAATATTTTGCGGAAGTACTTTGCATCAATCCCCTTACCATTGTCTTTAAAATCGATACGATAATGGGTCCGATGGTCTTTACAACTGATCTTGATCCAAGCGACTTCCTTATCATTGTATTTGATCGCATTGGAAATCATATTTTGAAATACCTGAAAAGCTCTCGTCCGATCCCACTCCACCGTGGGCAGATTATCTTCTAAGTGGATACTAAAGTTTTCTGGAATCTCGAGCCCGAGTTTGACATCCTCCAAGACTTCATTAAAGTCTACCAATTCTCTATTTTCTGCCGTTCGCCCAAGGCGAGAATAAGTCAAAATGCCCTCAATCAGGCGATACATACGACTCACTCGATCTCTCAAC
>JBCAWW010000093.1:0-11003 GCA_038534415.1 Bacteroidota bacterium
TCAAGTCATTTTAATGACTTGATTTATACAGATGCAGTTGTGTCTGCCATGAAAACAAAAATGCCAATTGGATCTGAAGTCAAGGTCTTTGAGAATGCTGGCCATTTTTTGCATAGGGAAGTATTTCCGGCATATATTAAAGCCTTAAAGCAGTTTTTAAGCCTAAGCAATGGCCAGTAATTAGAGTATCCCTAGCAACCCCAAAAAAGGCCGACACAGTCTACTGTATCGGCCTATCGCTAATATTAAGTATCACTTACTACTTCTGCAGGATCAATTTCTTAGTCGCTACTTGATTGTTGATGTTAAAGTGCACAAAGTACAAGCCATTGGGCTGATTGGATAAATCAATTTCCTGATGGACTTGCTGGGTGTAAACACTTGAGATATTTTTGACTAACTGTCCTCTGATGGTGTAGATCGAAATGGCGACCTCAGCGTTCTGGGACAGAGAAAGATCAATCACGGCCATACCAGTAGTGGGATTAGGGCTGATGCTAAGATCAGTGATATAATCCAAATCAATGCTTACGAGATCGTCTACAAATACGCTAACAGTATCTACACAGCCATTGGAGTCGGCGATAGCAATGGCGTAAGTGCCTTTTGCTAAGCCAGTCGAATCCGCAGAACCTGGCGTACCGTCCCAAGTGTATGTGTATGGAGGAGTACCACCACTAGCCATTACGTTGATCGTACCAAGACCAGTGCCAGCAGAGTCAGGCATAGAAGTACCGCTTACGACCAATAGATCGGGCTCTGTAACAACTACGGTATCAAGGTAAGGACAGCCATCGCCATCGGTAATGGTAACGGTATAAGTACCCGCCATAAGGCCTGTAAGGTCTTCTGTGGTATCTGCATTGCTCCAGCTAAAATCGTAGCCAGGAACACCTGCTACGACGGTTAGGTCAACAGCTCCATCCGCTTCTCCGTTACAAGATACATTGGTGATGGCAGCAGTGATAGCCGTCGCGGGTGTGGTCGCACAAAGCGTTTTAAAACTATAAGGTCCAGCATAATCGCTGGTATCAGTCGCCGCACAATCTGAAGCTACAAATAAATCGTAATCAGTTACTGCCATTAAGCTAGTGGTAGTTACGCTATTCATCGTAGTCGTACCACCATCAATAGCTGCAGCGCCAGCGCCAGCACCAGCTAATACAACTTTCCAGTTATAAGCGGTTGCCACTGAATCAACCCAAATCAAGTCAGCACCACTAGAGGTGATATTGGTAACGGTTAGGCCGGTCGGAGGATCACAAGTAGGAGAGGCTACGGTAAACTGTATGTTTGCTCTCTCGTCTTTGAGATCACTGATGTTGGTCGAGGGACCAGAGCTAGAAGTTTTCTTTACTACTAAATCATCTGGTGCGGTAGACTCCCAGCGCCATTTGAGTGATCCATCTCCTGAGAAGGCTGGCGTAGATACTTGCGAACAATCCCAATCGACAGCAATTTCAACAGCACCCCCTGTATAGGCAAATGCTGTGCTAAAGGGGAAGCCCATCCAACCATTGGCTCCGGGGAAGTTATTGCCTGTATTATAGGCATTGTCAACCGCTAGGGTAGAGCCCGCAATCAAAGTATTCCAGTCGCCTGCGGTGGCTGAGGTTGCGCTAGAGTTTTTGATATAAACTTTGAGAGTCGCGTCTCCATTCCCAATCATTACATTGGAGGAAGCCAATTCCCAAGCCAATTCGGTGATCAAATCGCCATTATTTATACCAGCAGTTGCTAATTCGTTGGCAGTATAAATATGAACGAAACGAGAGTAAACGGTGGAGGAGTTTGTATCTGAGCGTTGGAAAGGGCCTCTGGTACTAGAAGAAGAGGAACCCATCCCAATCGTAATAACTGATTGAGAAGATGCCGCGGTCAAGAAAGTATAAGGGCCCGCGTATGCGCTGGTATCCATGCCGCAATCGGCGGCTACAAATAGATCGTAAGACGTAAGGGCCATCAAATTGGAAGCCATTGCCGTGTTCATCATAGTAGTACCACCGTCAACTGCAGTACCAGTCGGTCCATCGCCAGCGGCTACTACTTTCCATAAGTAGGAAACGGCACTCGTATCCACCCAACTTAAGTCGGCTGTGGTTTCAGTAATGTTAGTCGCGTTTAGACTGGTGGGTTCAGCACAGCCTGCAGCACCAAAGGTGATCTGTATGTTGGCTCGTTCGTCTTTTAGATCGCTGATAGTAGTCGATGGAGAGGAACTAGAAGTTTTCTTTACGACTAAGTCATCCGGCGCAGTAGATTCCCAGCGAAATTTTATCGCTCCATTGCCTGAAAAGGCAGGCGTTGATACTTGTGAACAGTCCCAATCTACCGCAATCTCAAGCGCACCACCTGTATACGCAAATGGGGCTAAAAAAGTAAATGGCATCCAGCCATTAGCGCCAGGAAAGTTGTTAGTGGTATTAAAGGCATCGTCAAAGACCAATGTTGAACCACTAATTAGGTTGACCCAAGTGTCTGAAGTCGCAGCGGTTGCAGCAGAGTTCTTGACGTAAATCTTCAAAGTCGCATCACCTGATCCGATGATTACATTTGAAGAAGCTAATTCCCAAGCCAGTTCGGTGATGGCAGAGCCATTCGTTACACCTGCAGCAGCTAATTCATTGGCAGTGTAAATCTGGACAAAACGAGAATAAACGGTTGAAGAGTTGGTGTCAGCTCTTTGAAATGGGCCTCGAGTACTAGAAGATGAGCTTCCCATACCGATGGTAACGGTAGTCTGCGCGATAATGGTCTCACTGGAGAATACCGCAAAGAGCACTAAAAATAAAGACAGTAGTAGTGAACGTCGCATGATTACAAATTTTACTTTAATGTTGAAATTTGAGTCGTCAGCTTTGATTTTGGGCCCTTTATGGGCTTGCAATCAAAAAGATGACGTTTGAAAAGAGCGAAGCTTCTCGGCTAGAGAAGCGGATTGGCTACTAATATATAAAATTGGTTAACCAATGGCTAGTCACCCAAAAGATGGCGGCCATTAATGGGGCCAAAGCATTGAACTGAATCTATTTTGGGCTAATTCGAGACGATTTGGTCAATAATCCGTCTTCATGGGAGAGATGAAATTTATTTTTCTCATATTTGACCCGATCTAAAGCTGCAATCGTTTCATAAAGGTTTGACGGAGGGATGATATTGTAGTGAAAACCAGCGTAGCATTCGCTCGTACATATGATCAAAACCTTTTTTTAACAAAGCGTGCATTTCAATCAGGAAACCCCCTCAACTTTAAGCAACCTCTTTTTCTTTGCCGCTTTTATCTCTAATAAATGACTTTTGACCAAATTGGGGTTATTGAACCCATTCTTAAATCTCTCGGCGAAGAGGGATATACCCAACCTACTCCCATCCAAGAACAAGCCATACCCATCTTACTTGATGGGCGAGACTTATTGGGCTGTGCCCAAACCGGTACGGGTAAAACGGCGGCTTTTGCCATTCCGATTATCCAGCAACTTTATGAGGATACTTCAAGAAACGATCGCCACCGCAAAATAAAAGCCCTCGTAGTGACGCCTACGCGTGAACTCGCGATTCAGATCGGGGAAAGCTTTCGTAAGTACGGCAAATACACCGGCCTACGGAGTACTGTCATCTTTGGTGGGGTAAAACAAGGAGAGCAAGTACGGGCCTTAAAACGTGGGGTTGATATATTAGTCGCCACGCCAGGTCGTCTACTGGACCTTATGAACCAAGGCTTTATCAAGCTCAATCAGGTAGAATACTCAGTCTTAGATGAGGCTGACCATATGCTGGATATGGGATTTATCCATGATATTCGTCGTATTGTGGCCTATCTGCCTGAAGATCGTCAGTCTCTCTTTTTCTCGGCTACTATGCCGCCAGAGATCGTCAAGCTTTCAAAAAATATCCTCGGTAATCCCAAGCGGATCACCATTAGACCTGAACAAGCAACTGCCGATAGAGTAGAGCAGGCCATTTACTTTGTGCCCAAAAAGCGGAAAGTCAAACTCTTGCTTCATCTGCTCCAAGAAGAGCACATCGACAAGACGACCTTGGTCTTTTCCCGGACCAAATATGGCGCTGACCGTATCGTCAAGACCTTGAGAAACAAAAATATAGCTGCGGAGGCAATCCACGGCAACAAATCTCAAAATGCTCGTCAAAGAGCCTTGAAAAACTTTAAAAGCGGTAGGACCCAAGTGATGGTAGCCACTGATATCGCTGCTCGTGGGATTGACGTATCTGGGCTTCCATTGGTGATCAACTATGATTTGCCCAATGTACCCGAAACCTACGTTCACCGCATCGGTAGGACAGGGAGAGCCGCCGCGAGCGGAGTGGCCTTATCGTTCTGCCAAGCAGACGAAAAACCTTACCTCCGCAGTATCCAACGGCTTATTGATCAGCATATACCCGTTATCGCTGAGCATCCTTTCCTCGAAACACCCGAAGAAGCCGCGGCTGCCGCTGAGGAGGCAAAAAATGCACCGCCCAAGGATAATCGTTCTCGGAGAGGCAATCACCATCGCAACCGCAACCGCAATCGCGGGCCTAGACGATAAGTGGGAACGCTCCCCATTTCCCGTTTTTGAGGCAATTAAAGCAGCAAAGCATAGCAATATCATTAGGCCATTAATTATTTTGAGGCCGGAGAAATAATATTGCTATGCTTCGTTTATTTTTGGCTCTATGCCTTTGTCTTTTGTTTTTAGGGGCTGCTTCGCAGAACGCTTCTCTCACGCTTAGTGGTAGGATGACCCTCAACGACGAGCAGGATACCCCCGCTAATTTTGGGCAGCTTAGTCTGCTTAATGCCCAAGATAGTAGCATTATCCAAGGAGCCTTGACCGATCAATTTGGCGCTTTTAGTATGGTGGTTGCGCCCGGTAACTACATTTTGCGCTATGCAGCCACAGGCTATGAACCTTATTTTACAGAAGCATTTGAGTTGCAAGAAGACCGGGAAGTGCCAAGCGTTCGGCTGAAAGCCAAAAGCATCACCCTCTCAGAAGTCCAAATCACCGGCGAAAAAGATCTCGTCGAATTGGACTTAGACAAAAAGGTATACAATGTCTCCAAAGACCTTTCAAACCAAGGTGCCACAGCCTCCGAAATCCTAGGAAATCTACCTTCGGTTACGGTCAATCAAAACGGTCAGGTGAGCTTAAGAGGGAGTGGCGATGTGCGCATCTTGATCGATGGTAAGCCTTCTGGATTGATTGGGCCTGATGGAGAAGGACTCGCTCAGCTTCAAGGCAATTTGATCGAATCTGTCGAAATTATCACCAATCCCTCCGCCCGTTATGAAGCAGAAGGCACAGGTGGAGTAATCAATATTGTACTCAAAAAGGATCGTCGTCAAGGCTTCAATGGCTCTATCGACCTTACTGCGGGTTATCCCACCAATGTCAATGCGGCAGTCAACCTCAACTATCGGGTAAAAAAGGTCAATTTCTTTATCAATTACGGCTTTGGCTACCGGATCAATCCCTATCGTGGGACGGTCTACCAAGAGGTTTATCGCGGAGATTCGACCTTTATTTCTTTGCAAGAATCGAGTGGACAGTTTCAAGGTTTGGTCAACAATATCCGTGGAGGCTTAGATTATTATTTCGATGAAAACAACATCCTCACTGCGGCCTATCGTTTTCGTCGTACTGACGGGCAGCGCTTCTCTTATTTTCGGTACGAGGATTATCTCAATAGTACCAATAATCCAACGGCAATCACCGAGCGGGAGCAAGAAGAAGTCGAATCAGAGCCCTATTCTGAATATGCCCTGACTTACAAAAGAAAGTTTCAGCGCGAAGGCCAAGAATTGACCATGGATGCTCGCTACCTCAATTATTGGGAAAACTCTGACCAAATATATCCAGAAACCAGCTGGTTGCCGGGACAAAGCCGTGAGCAGGGGACTACTTTTGTCCAACGAGCCGTCAATGATGAGTTTGAAAATCAATATCTCTTCCAACTCGATTATGTACAACCCTTTGGCAAGGATGGAACCCTCGAAGGAGGTGTTCGTCTGAGTTTCCGAGATATGACCAATGATTATCTGGCTACCGAAGAACAAGCTGATGGTGAATGGATTGCACTGCCCGGCTTCGACAATGTGTTTCAATACAATGAAAACATTCAGGCGGTCTATGGCATCCTGGGTAATAAGCAGGAGCGGATATCCTACCAAGTAGGCCTGCGCGCCGAAGCTACCTCCATTGCCACAGAATTGGTAGATACGAATGAAACCAACGAACGTGATTTTCAAAACCTCTTTCCGAGTGGCTTATTTGCCTTGCATTTGCCCGCTCAAAACGATCTGCAAATTAGCTATAGCCGCCGGATTCGCCGTCCAACTTATCGTGAGCTCAGTCCTTTTATCACCCTTTCGGACCGCCGTAACTTTTTTAGCGGTAATCGCGATCTCAATCCTGAGTTTAGCCACTCCGTGGAACTCAGCCACCTGAAATACTTCGAACAAGGAGTTTTGACTTCGGCGCTCTATTTTCGCAACTCTAGTGCTACGATTCAATCCATAAGATTGGTCGATGAAAACGGATTGGCAAGCACGCTGCCTTACAACTTAGTAGGGCAAAATGCCTTTGGTGCTGATATTGCTTTTAGCTATGCGCTCACCCCTTGGTGGAAGCTTGACGCCAACTTCAACGCCTTTAGAGCTATTACAGACGCGACTAATCTTGACGCCAATTTTAGTTCTGATACCTACAGTTGGTTTGTGCGTCAGACCTCTAAGTTTAAGCTACCCAAGGAGACGAGTCTACAATTGCGAACCAACTATCAAGCACCCGAGCTAATCCCGCAGGGGAGGCGAGAGGCAATATTTACCTTAGACGTAGCGATAAAAAAAGAACTATGGCAACGCAAAGGAGCCATAACCCTAAGTGGGACCAATCTACTCAACACCAATCGTTCTATTGTGATTACAGAAGGAGAAGGCTTTTTTACGGATAGATTTTCCTTACGCCAACCTCGCCAAATCAACCTCACACTGACCTATAGAATAAAGCAATAATCTCAGTTGGCTGATTTTCAGGTATTTAGAAATTATTCCATATATTGGTATTAATCACTTAAACCAAAGGAATATGAAAAACCTTAAAATCAATCACCTCGCAGTATGGGTTTCTGTTGTCCTCATTTCTGCTTTGGGCTTTCTCTGGTATGGCGCTTTATTTCAAGATCCATGGATGGAAATGGTGGGTCTTACAAAAGACACAATTGATGCCAATCCTCCTGGGGCGCTTACGTGGATTGCCAACACCTTGGCCACCGCTGCTCCCCTTTATGTCATCGCATGGCTATTTACCCAGATTCCCATCGAGTCCGCGGTGAAGGGCGCTTTGATTGCTTCGCTCATTGCGTTTACTTTCACGATGATGACCCGCATTATGAGCGGTGTATTTTCAATGGATCCCTATGAATTAGCATGGTTAGAAGGGGGCTATGATTGTATCTCCATGGCGATTGGCGGTGCCATTATTGGAGGTTGGCGTAAGTATGCTGAGTAGGTGCTTTTAGGCATTAAGCTCCTCATGATTGCTAAGGTGATTCACTGAAATCTATCTTGATGAGGGCATGAGGATTTTGGCATACTGCCAGCTATTTTCTTTCTACTACTGGTAAAAAACTATCCGTAGCGATCTGATTTTGAGCTCGCTACGGATTTCATTGTGCTATAATCTAAATTTTACCGTAATAATTTTGTCCTTATCGGTGCGGACGCGTTTGAGGGTTTTCATTTCTACCCCAGGTTCACCGATTTTGATTTGGTAGCTGCCTTCGGCGAACACCCCCACTTGTTCTTGGAAGCTCTGCATCCGACGCCCCATTACAAACTTGCCTTCATCATCGTAGATCAGGATAACCGGTAATTGATTGAGACCTTCTACCTTGATGGTTTGTAGTTGGGTTTTACTCGCTCTACCATAATTATCAAGATAGGCTAAGGTGCGAGGCCAACCGGGATATTGCTCGCGCGAGAAGGCGGGATCTACATATCGCGGCCAACATTCTACCGTGATTTTTTGCGCCCGTTTGTCAAAACGCACGATGCCATAGCCCGGTGCTCTATCATGCAAGGCTTTGGGCTGTTCGTTGGAGATATAAGGGTTAGAGGCGGCCCAGAGTGTAATCCGATTGCCAAAGCCGTCAAAATAGCGTCCTGTATAAGCTGGCATACCTGTTTGGTGATTTTCTCCTTTCATAGGTGGGAACCACCTTCTCGGCCAAAGATTGGCAACGGAAGGCACACAAAAGGAATATCCGGCATCTTCCCATTCATCTACGCCATGATGGACCAAAGTACCTAGATGTTGATCGCCAGCATATATAAAGGTATACCCCTTACGCAAGGTCTTTAGTGCATTGTCTCGGCCTGTTTGGGGCCAACCATTTGAATCCATGTCCTTGGCTACACTGTAATCTTTGGGGATGACGCCTCTCTCCAAGGGGCTGAGGCGAGGCGTTCCGGCATCGGTCAAAAAAGTATCTGGATAAGTCGAAACATTGGCAAAGATGGTTTGCGATAAGGAGGCCTTCATCCAGGCTCCCTGCCAGTCTTGCGTCCAATTTTCCAGGAAATCTAGCTGGCCTTGTCCGAGAAGCACCGCCTCAGGGACGTTTAATTGCTCTGCTGGATACTCTTTTATTTGCGAAAACCCGTTGATGACCTTTGCATCCGGAATTACCACTGTCGGGCTCGATTTGAACTTTCGGTCTTCCAAAATGGCAAAACTCACCCCTCCATAAGTCATGCCGGTAAAATAGGTCTTGATACCGTTTTTGATGGGGATTTGCTGATAGGGATCGGGCAAGTGAGCGGTCTGAGTGCGGTCCACCATATTGACAAATTCGGCTCCCATGCGATAGCCACCTTGGTCTTGTATCCAATGGCCTTTAAAGCGATCTAGATAGTGATCGGGTGTGAGGGCATTGGGGTCAGGTATACTGCCGCCATTGCCCCAAACATTGCCATGGTAGACATCATGATCATCTGGAATGCAAACCGAAGGGATGTCACGCATTAGATCTTGAAAAGACCATAAAAAGAGATACCATTTGTAGAGGTAGTCTAATTCAGAGTATTCTCCCCCGCGTCGATCCGGCCAAGTTGGTCGCCCTTCATAGAGTTGGTCTCCAGAAAAAAACAGCATGTCAGGTTGGTGATGGGCTACCGATTGAGTCAGGTCTTCATGTGGAAACCAAATGCGGCTTTTGTTAAAAGGATAATTGCTTTTGCCAAAGCTGCCATGGGTTTGATTGTTGCCCGTAAATCCTGCAACGACAAGGGCTTTGTTAAGTCCCGGCTCTTGTCTGATGCTGCCGTAAAAGTATTGATCTTCGCTATATTCAGTGGGGCGATAGGCGATCCGATATTCAATATCTGTTTGATAGTCCCAATTAGCTACTTCAAGCACTGCATTGAAACCGGGGCGCATGATGCTTGCTTCGGCTAGCTGCTGCCATTGATCATCGATTTTTGCCTCTAGGCGTACACTTTGAGGATCATCGGGCCCGATAGGCACCATTTGAGTGTTGATCTTGAGATGTTGTCGATGTAAAGTATGTTGAGCGGCAACGACAGGGCCCAGACCTCTATCGTTCTGCGCTAGCAGTAAATCCCCACTCGCCTGCCAATCGGCAAACTCAAAAGAAAGTCCGCTTTGGTTGGCTCCTCCATTGGCGAGAATGGCAATACTGCCACAAGGGGCAGGACGATTGACGCCCATATCATATTCGGTGAGCAGCTTGCCGGATTTGTCTTTGAGCTGCATTTTGACATCTACTGGCTTTTGCTTCCAATCTTTATGACTCAGCCAATCGACTTGGAGGATCAATCCCTCCCGAATGAGGCTTGCAAAGTTTTCTAAGGGCGCATGAAAACTCACATAATTATAAGCCTGGTTCTCTGGGAAAATGGTAAACTTCCCTTTGCCGTTCAGACCGATAAACATGCCGGCGTCCTCACCCATCACTTGATGAGATAAGATACCACGGCGGTAATCGTCTCCCTTTTGTCCCGCCCCTATCAAAAAGCCTACCTGATCTTCCTCTCTTAATTTTTCCCCCAAATGCCTGATTTCGACTTGTATGGACAAATTGCCATACTCGCCCTCTAGGCTGTGCGAAAGTAGATGTAAAGTACGTCTTGGAAATTGACCGCCGATGCATTGTAGCTTCCCGTCTTTGAGTTGCCAGTCCTGCAGGCGATTGGCCCAGTATTGATTCCCGACCCAATAACGGGTGGTTTTGGGCCAATTGCTGCGATAAGCGTTCGGCGAAGGCGTCTCTATCCCAGCCAGCAAAAACAAACTGGAAAGTAGCGCTAGTAAAAAAGTCTTCATCTGTCCTTTATTCAGAAATTTGAGGCCTTAGAATGGCAATATTTTCTGATTTAAGCAATGCCTTGAGGTCTTGATACATCACTTCGTTGCTATAAGTACCGATGATGGCCCCACCTGAACCCGTAAATTTGGCACTAGCACCTACTGATCTTGCCATTTGGACCATTTTGAGATTGGCTTGGCTGATTTGAGTAATAGAGGAGCGTAGGTCAAAGTTTTGATCTAAAAGGGGACCAATTTCTCGACTACGACCATTTTGCAGGAGTTCTCTACAGCGAGTGGTGAGTTCGGCAAAGCCTTTCATCGCCTTATGGACATCTGGCTCACCGCGCTTAAACCTCGCCTTGAGATTATTGTGGAGGATTTCAGATCCTTCGCTCAAATCCGTGCGATAGGCGATATAGAGAGGAGGCAATTGCTTGGCATCAAAAGTTTCGTAGCCTCCATAGCCCTGCTTCTCCATCAATTCTTGGTCAAAATCCATATAAACGGGTCGCTCGTATGCTTGGGCGACACGATCTTGCAGCCCTGCCCCTAATCCCAGTTCTTTGGTCTCGACCGATAGCACTAGGTTGGCTTGAATCTCTGGGGGGATTTCTATTTCATAGAACGCCATCAAGGCTTTAAAACAGGCAGTAATGATCGCACTAGAGCCGG
>JBCAWW010000094.1:0-10871 GCA_038534415.1 Bacteroidota bacterium
CGTAAAGCAAAATGCTAGTGGTGGGACTGACCACGGCAAAGCCAACAATCTATTTTTGATGGGAGGCAAGCTGCAGAGACCCGGTATTTTCAATAAAGCCCCAGATCTCAGCCAATTGGACGATGGGGATGTCCAATGGGAAATTGTTTATAGACAGGTCTACGCCACCCTACTAGACGATTGGCTGGGTGTATAAGATGAGCTGATATAACAAAGCAAGATCAAAAAGCTACGCCGGGTGTAAAATTTTGGGCCCTCAAAAAGTCCCCTTATCTTAAGGTTTGAGCACCCCCGTAGTACTCCTTGCCTTTGCCAATGATAAGAGTCAGCCCGATCGATTTTTGGCCCAACTCCAAGCCGAGAAGGATGGGATATTGGCGCATTTAGCGAAGATCCCTAAACTCTGTGAGGTCGAAATCGTGGAGGATACAGATATCAATCGCCTGATAGATGCCTTTCAACGGATTGGCAACCGTCTGGCGATTTTTCATTTTGCGGGGCATGCTGGCTCCTTTCACCTTTGTCTAGAATCTGGAGAGGGCAAACCCGAACTGGCTCATGGTAGCGGTTTGGCGCGTTTTTTAGGGCTCCAACCCAATTTACAATTGGTCTTTCTCAATGGTTGCTCGACTCAAAAGCAAGCCGACCTATTGTTAGCCGAAGGCGTCCCAGCGGTCATTGCCACTTCCGAACAAATCAAGGACGGGGTGGCCAAGGATTTGTCCACCAATTTTTTTCACAGTCTCAGCAAGGGAGATGGGCTATTCACAGCCTTTCAGGAGTCAGTGGCAAGTGTTCAGATCCGCCACGGCGAACGCCACCGCAATCTATTTTTTGAAGAAACAGGAGTCAGTAGCGGACGTTTTCCATGGGACCTATATGTCAGACCCGGCGCCGAACGAATCCACGATTGGAATTTGCCGACAGCCGCCAATGATCCGCTTTTTGGCCTCCCTCCACTCGACAATATTTATCCCACCGAACCTTACCGTTTTCTCGAATGGTTTCGAGAAGAGGATGCACGCATATTTTTTGGTCGTTCATTTCAGATTAGGGCGCTTTATGAAAAAATTCGCGTCAAACCGCAGCAGAAGGCGCTTGAAAAGCAAGCCAAAGCAAAAGGTTGGGAAGGTGCGAGTGCCTTACAAGACCCACCCGTGATTCACCTCTATGGCCGTTCGGGCGTAGGCAAATCTTCCCTACTTGCAGCAGGACTTAGCCCCCGTCTCAAAAATGATCATCAGATCAAATATCTCCGGCGTTCGCAGGATGCGGGCTTATTGGGGACTTTAGCGGCAGGTCTTGAAGTTGATAATGTGGCAGACATCTTTCAAGCCTGGCAATCAATCGAGGTCAAAAGTCAGCAGCCACTTATTATCTTTTTAGATCAGGGGGAAGAGGTTTTTACTCGGCCACTTCGTGGAACGACTCCCACACAAGAATGGGTAGATTTTTTGGCGAGGGTGAAGGAAATATTCTTTGGTTCCGAGCCTTTGTTGCGAGGAAAACTAGTGCTGAGCTATCGCAAAGAATATCTCGCAGAGATTGAGGAGGCTTTTAAAGTGGCCGCTTTGCCTTGGCAAAAAGTATTTTTACAAAGACTCAAACGGGCTGATATTATCGACGCTATCGAAGGCGTAAGCCGCGAAGACGGTTGTCGTGAAAAATACCAACTTAGCATCGCTAAACAAGCCGGTCAAGACAAATCTCTCGCAGAACTCATCGCAGATGATCTCTTGCAGGATCCAGAATCTCCTATAGCGCCCATGCTTCAAATTTTGCTCTCCAAAATGTGGCGTAGAGCCAAGGAGATTGATCCCACTAATCTGCAATTCAGCTTTGCTCTCTACCGACAATTCCAACAAAATGGCTTGGGAATGAAGGATTTTCTGCATCAGCAGCTCAAATCCTTGGAAGCCGAAGAAGCAGAACTTGTCCAATCAGGTCTCGTGCTCGACCTGCTCAATTATCACACCACTCCCCTAGGTACCGCAACCAAGCGTAGCTTTGAGGAGCTTAGAGTGGCTTTCCCGCTTCTCGAAACTACCTTCAAACAACTGCTCACCAAGCTTAAGACTCGTTATCTACTGATCGATCCCAAGCAAAACAGTACCACTCGCCTGGCCCATGACACCTTAGCGCCTTTGGTACAGCAACGCTTCGACGAATCCAATGCCGTAGGCCAGCAATCTGTACGCGTACTGCGCAATCAATTGGTGCTCAATCGAGAAAGTCTCAGACCCAGACCCTTAGATGTAGAAGACCTAGCAATCATCGAGAAGGGGCGCCGCGCTAGACGTAAGCCTAATCAAGCAGAACTGCACCTTTATCTCTGCTCGCGCATTCTCAGGAGCCCAAAGGTGCGCGCCTCCGAACGTGCTCAGGCCCTAGGGGCTTGGGAGATAAAGGCAGACGCATTAAGCGAACAGGCCGTACGTCAGGCTTTTCACAATAGTTTTTTCTATCGTCGCTCAGCCTCCGAACAAGAAATTTTGGCTTGCGGCTTTTCTCCCAACGGGCAATGGCTTTTACTAGCTTATGCCCAGCAGGATGCCGTCATTTGTGATCGGGAGGGAAAACTACTCTTTAGTCTGCCACAATCTGAGGCAGTCATTCAAATGCGTTGGAACCAAAAGGGAGATCAGGTGCTTCTCCTCCAAGAAAATGGTATCCTCAGTCTTTGGGATCTCAATCAACAAAGCGCCAAGGGAATTGAAATTTCGCCCAAACTGGAAGTCGAACAAGGCATCGGTCGCTATGCCAGCAAAAGGAGCAGTGGTAAGGGAGGTAGACAAAAATCTCGTTTTCTCTTGCACGATTTTGCCTTTGCTGCCGACGAGACGGGCATCTTAGTCTTTCATCCCGAAGTAGGCCCTCAGTTATACGAGCTCAATGGAACGCTCAAATCTCAATACCCCAGAAAGTTTGAAAATATCGCCTTTGCGCTATTCATCCCCCAGCGCAATCTCCAATTTGTGGTCCTCGAAAACGGGAGCGCTCTGCAAGCACATCTTGAACTGGAGCGCTACGACGATCTAGAATTTGCCTTTGAAGACAGCATACGTGATGGCTATTGGTCAGCCGCTAGCGGCAAACTCATTTTATTGACGCGAAAAAACCTTTGGCAGATTGAGCAAAACATCAATCCGGCCGTAAAGGCGATCATGTCGATAGAGCAAGCGAGACTAGTCGCACCAGCTAGGGCGGAAGGTGAATTTTTGATTGCAGGAGAGAACGATTGTCAAATTATGCAAGCGCAGTCTAAACTCGCTTTTACCCTCACTGCAGAGGAGTTTGAGCGGGCTGAAGACTTACAGATGTCGCCAGACGGCAACAGCCTCGCAGCCTTAAGTCAGGGAAACTTATTTCTCTGGGACCTAGGTATCAACCATCTTTCCCTACAAAAACGATTAGAACGCGCCCCTATTCAAACCCAATTTCTCCCCTCTTCCCAGCAATTATTGGTCAGTACTGCCAATCAACTTAGCCTATATCAAAAGCTGACTGATCACAATCCGCTGATTTGGTCCGCCAAAAATCGTCAAAGAATTAGCGCAGCTGCCCTCTCCCCTAAGGGTACGCATTTGGTCTACGGAAACGAGATTGGCAATATTGAGATTATTTCCCTTGAGGGGGAACGCTCCACTCACTCGATCAAGGGCGTGCATATCGACGAGCTATTGAGCTTTGCTACAGAGTTTAATTATCGCCCCGACAGCATTCAAGCTGACGAGTTTCCAGGCTTACCTGATCCCCAACTTTTGCTGGAAGCCAAAGATCCTATGGCACTCCTCCGTACTCAAATTGCCGGTCATTGGGGGGAGGTAAACAGCCTTACTTTTTTGTCCGATGGTGAGCACTTTGCCTCTGCAGGTCTGGACTGGTCCATCAAAATTTGGAACCTAAAAGGAGACAAGGTTTTCGAAACCCCCGGTATGCAATCTCTCCCCAATCTTGATGCATTGAGGGGCGAAGATGCCCTCCAACTACAACAACAAACCCAAGTCCTTCAAGACCCTTTTGCCAACGCCAATATGGCGCTCAACCACTTACTCGGGGGAGCCAGCCACAGCCAAGCAGTCAAAGAGTTGATCGTTCGGCCCGGCCGTAATCAACTCCTCTCCATCGACGATCATCGGCAAATCAACCTGCTCGACATCAGCAGCAAAAAACTAGTAGAATTCCCTGCAAAGGCAAGAAATGGGGTTTTTGACTCCTCCGGAGAACGCTTATATCTTTTAGAGATGGACCAGCTCAGTTGCTATCAAATGGACGAAACGTCCAAACTCCTGTGGCAGACAGATCTCCCCATTAGGGATAGTCAGTCTATTGCGATTTCACCCTCTGGGGAACGCTTATCTCTTGGCAATCGGAAGGGGCTCATTTTGCTATATGGGTCTGATGGGCGCTGGCAAGGCGAGTTTCAGACAGATTCTAATGCCGCTATCAGACAGCTTGCTTGGATAGACTTTCAATCTTTAGTGATCGGCCAAGACGATCGCAGGCTCCGCTATCTCAGCTTAGATACAGAGAAGATGCTCAGCCACTTACGGCCGATTCAAGCATCAAAGGTAGTAGGGATTAAACCAAAAGATCCAGGATCTCGAAGGCAGGTAGGTCGGGGTAGCGGCTCTGCAAAATCTCGCTAACTCGCTGGATGTACACCTGATCGATAGATTCAGGGTCCTGATAAGCGGGCTTTAGCTTGAAGGGCCGGGCCAATAAAGGTCCATTGAGGTTAGGCTCTCGTGGTTCGAAGGCTCCGCCTGTAAAGAGGGTATTGACATACTTTTTGATGTCTGTCTTAGCCTGCTGTTGATCCAAGTAATCATAAAGGAGGTCAAACATCTCATTCATCGAGATGGCCACATGATCTTCATACAAGGCCAATAGTCCCAAAGACATCTCATAGCGACGATTGCTCTCCGCGATATAACGCAATTTTTTGCTCAGAAAGCGCTCCGCTAATTCTCGATAGTTGGAAGCAATGCTGGACTCTTCTCCCTCATCTTCATGCAAATGCACCAAGGGTAAGGTATCCTGTTCCATTTCGATCCGTTCGACGAGATCGCCTTCCATGGCCTCAATAAATGACTTGAAGGAAGCAAAACCGAGGGCCTTTTCAGAGAAGTCAGGCTGGAGGCGCATCAGCTGTTGCTTGAGCCTCGCCATCAAAATGGGGCCGGTATCTGTACGATTTTTGATAAATTCTATCAAGACCTGTCGCCCGATCTCCAAGTTTTCAGGATCGATGACACGTTCCGGTTTGCGCAAATCTTCTCGGGGCATACCCAAGAGGTCTTCCAATGATTTGAAAGCGGCGCTATTGAGTTTGACGAGATTGCCTACGCTATGCTCAAAGCCCAATACCAGCACTGTCTTGCCACGAGAACGCAACCGCTGGATCAAGGGGATGAAGTCTGTATCGCCTGATCCGATAATGACATGATCGATATCATTAAACTGTTCAAGCATTTCCATGACATCGATAGCGAGACGCACATCGGAGCCATTTTTACCTTGCAAATTCGTAGCCGGTAGATGTATCAACTCAAAGCCCTTTTCCATCAATTTGGGTTGATATTGGGCAAAGAGATCCCTAGACCAATCTGCATAGGCCCGTTTGATCCTAATCGCACCCTTTGAAAGGGCGAAGTCTACAATTGGCTCTATCGCCAAAGGAGCTGTATGCGATGGATACACGGTATCCGCCGATATGGCTAAGTTTTCAAAATCCAGATAAATTGCTACGTTTCCTCCTTCCATGCCAATCTTCCCTCACCAGGTTATAGGTTGGGTTTCAGTGTTCCGCGAAACGCGGGAACAAAAAATATCACAGCGAGGATAATCCGGTATTGCAAGTAGAACAAAAGGCTCGTTGTGCTTTTTACTAACGAACACAATGGCAAGTTAGTGAAAAAAGGAGGGAAAAAGCACCACACTAAAGGTTAAGCCGTCGTTAAACTTACATGGCCGGTGTTTTTACGATGGCCTTTAGTTGTTCAAGGGTCCGATTTATTTCGGCTTTTGTATTTTGTGCGCCAAAGGAAAATCTTACCGAGTTAATTAAAGCCGAGCGATCAGCACCAATTCCTCGCAAAACGTGTGAGCCAACATTGGCCCCGGAGTTGCAAGCAGAACCACCTGAAACGGCAATTCCAGCCAAGTCTAAATTGAATAAGAGCATTGCGTCATCCTCACCACAGGGAAAGGCGACATTGAGAACCGTCGGCAGAGATTTACCGGGTTCAGTTTCTCCATTGAAACGCACATTAGGAAAAGAAGCTTCCAAAAGTGATTTCATATGTTGCTTTAGCTCCCATAGCTTACGCTGCTTTTCATTCATCATGCGATCGCACTTTTGCAGCGCTGCCGCCATCCCGACGATTGAAGCGACATTTTCGGTACCTGCTCTCAAGTTTCGCTCTTGGCTACCTCCATCGATTTGAGCAGGAATCTTATTGCCACGGCGTACAAACAAAAAGCCAGAGCCTTTAGGTCCATTGAACTTATGCGCTGAGGCTGCTAAAAAGTGGACATTAAGGTCTTGGACGTTGAGCGGCAAATTGCCCATCGTCTGGACCGTATCTGAATGAAATAAGGCCCCATGGGTTTCACACAAAGCACCAATAGCCTGAATATCGTTGAGGGTACCGATCTCATTATTGCCATGCATCAAGCTCACCAAACTTTTTGGATGAGTCTTGAGCAAGTTTTCTAGCTCATGCAGATCGATATTGCCTTTTGCATCTAGTTTTAACCAACTAACGGTCGCGTCGCCTTTTGCCACCAAGCTTTCGATGGTATGCGTTACGGCATGATGCTCGATCTGAGAAGAAATGATATGCTTATGTCCAAGGCCACAAACTGCGCCCTTGATCGCGAGATTGTCAGCTTCGGTTCCTCCACTGGTAAAGAAAATCTCCCCTGTCTGGGCACCAATCACTTTGGCGATATCTCTACGGGCTGCTTCAATAGCATTGCGTAGCGGACGCCCAAAAGCATGTGTGGAAGAAGGATTGCCTGGATGTTGTAAAAACCAGGGCTGCATGTGGGAAAAGACTTCAGGATCCAAAGGAGTAGAAGCCGCATTGTCTAGATAAATTCGGCTATCCATATTCATATGGCTCGTCAGTTTAGCTCAGTTCAGTTAATTCAGCAATAATTCTTTCTGCCAATTCGTCTGCCTGCGTCTGGCTTTTGGCTTCGGTATAGATACGAACGATGGGTTCAGTATTGGAGCGACGAAGGTGTACCCAATACTCTGCGAAGTCAACTTTGACCCCATCCGTTTCGTTGATTTTTTCGTCTTTGTATTTTTCTTTAAAACGTTCTAGCAAAGCGGCTACATCCATCCCTTCGGTAAGCTGCATTTTGCGTTTCGCCATAAAGTAAGCCGGATAAGTAGCACGTAGTTCGGCCATGTTCTTGCCACTTTTCACTAAGTGAGAAAGGAAGAGTGCGATCCCGACCAAGGCATCACGGCCATAATGTAACTCAGGGTAGATGATGCCTCCATTGCCTTCACCTCCGATCAGCGCATCAGTACGCTTCATGATTTCGGTGACGTTTACTTCGCCGACAGCAGAAGCATAATAACGACATCCATGCTGAGCCGCTAGATCAGCGAGAGCTCGGCTCGAAGACAAATTAGAGACAACAGCACTCTTGGTATGCTTGAGCACATAATCAGCCACCGCAACAAGGGTGTACTCTTCGCCAAACATTTTGCCTTCATTGTCAATAAACACCAAGCGGTCCACATCAGGATCAACCACGATACCCAAATCAGCACCATTGCGCTCGATATATTCACAAATCTGAGTCAAGTTTTGAGCCAAGGGCTCTGGATTGTGCGCAAACCAGCCATTGGGCTCACAATTGAGCTTGACGATATTGGTTACGCCTAGCGCTTCTAGCATTTGTGGCACATAAAGGCCCCCACTACTATTGACACCATCGACCACGACTTTGAGCTCTGCCTTTTTGATCGCGTACCGGTCAACTAATTTTAGTTTAAGGATCATCTCGATATGACGAGCCTCAAAATCATCTATATGGGTAAGTTTGCCCAGTTCTCTGACCGGACTAAAGTTGAATAACTCATTTTCGAGGATCTCCAAGATCTCCATCCCGTCTTTTTTCGTTACGAACTCCCCTTTTCCATTGAGGAGTTTGAGGGCGTTCCACTCTACGGGATTATGAGAAGCGGTCAGGATAATCCCTCCAGCAGCCTCCAATTCTGGCACTGCGACCTCTACGGTAGGAGTGGTAGAAAGGCCTAGATTGATCACTTCAAACCCTAAACCAACCAAAGTACCGCTCACAATGCTTTGCAACATTTCTCCACTAGGACGCGCATCTCGCCCTAAAATGACTTTGCGTTTACTCGTCTTCAAAGTCAGCCATGTGCCATAGGCAGCTGTAAATCGAGCAATATCAATAGGGGTGAGATTTTGGCCGACCGAGCCGCCAATGGTGCCACGGGTGCCTGAAATTGAGGAAATTAGCGTCATATATTGCAGATAATGATGCTCCAAAGATATAGAAAAAAATACATTCGCTATAATTCATTTGTCTCATTTAACTAATTTGAAAACATGCAAGGAGACTTAGTTATGCGAGAGGATGTTTGGGCGCCATTTTTGGGTCTTTGTCGCCAAGATTTATTGTATCAAAGTCGGGTACATTTGCTTCAGACTTTTGGTACTGCTGCGCAGAACGTTTATCTCAAACGGGAGGATGAAAGTGGCTTTGGCACTACAGGCAGCAAAAAGCGTAAAATCGCCTCCCTATTGGCAGCCCTTATTGCAGGAGGGTATCAAGAGATTGGGATTATTGGCGGGCCACGCTCCAATCATGTGGTCAGTCTCCTCCAATGGGTAAGAGAATCAGGGATGCAACCGCATCTGTTTTTAAAAGCGTCTCATTCTCCAGCCAAAGGGGGTAACGCACTTTTATTGGAGTTGCTAGCTAAGAAGGGAGAAATTCGCTGGTTAGATGGTGTGGAATGGAAGCGTGCTGCACAAATCGCCCAAGCGGACTTGGATCGCTTGAACGGAAAAGCATTTATTGTGCCGGAAGGGGGGTATTGTGCTGAGGCTGTCCCGGGTTTAGCCAGTCTTTTGATGGATATAGAGCGCAATGAGGCTGCCCTTGGCGAACGCTTCGATCACATCTGCATAGACGCAGGCACTGGCTTGACAGCAGCCGTATTGATATGGCTCAATGCTTGGCGCAAACGTCAAACCCACATAAGCGTCATCCTGACTGCGGGAACGCCCGAAAGTTTTCTTGCCGTGATGCAAAAGACCAAGCAATGGCTAGCCCCCTATCTCAAAGAAAACCTACCACAGCAAATACCTGAATATGGACTTTATCGTTCCGCGACAGCGGCAGCCTACGGCAGTGTCAATGCGGGCATACGCAAAGCAGTCAAACGGTACGCCCAAACCGAAGGAGTGCTTTGTGATCCCATCTATACTGCCAAACTACTCTATACCAGCGAGGAGCTGCTTAAGGGAAGCGTTCTGCAAGGCAGCGTCCTCCTAATACATAATGGCGGCGGTACTGGCCTCATGGGATTTGACTTTTCTTAGGCTCATCGGACTCAAAAAAAAATCGCAGCCAGCATAAAGCTCACTGCGATTTATATATGAATTGTAATGCCTATTGCTTGGTAAACTTCTGTACGAAGACACCTTCAGCAGTCTGCACTTTGAGCATATAGATGCCTGCAGGCTGATCACTGAGATCAAACTGATGCTGACCACTTTGCGTATTGGCCTTAGCAACCAATGCTCCATTTAATTGATATAGCTTCAAATCTACATTTTGAGCGCTCAACTCTGGCATCTCTACATTGAGTAAAGAGCTAGTTGGATTAGGGAATACCTTAACCAAACCTGCGGCCAAAGGCTCAATTGCAGTAGCAAACGTTATCGAAAACTGGCTTTGATCTAAACCACCATAGTCTCCATCAGCAGAGATAGCTACGATATTACCTTTGCTATCGCGAAGCTGATAGTTACCAGCAGAAAACTCTTGCATACCATCGCCACCTGCATCTTTCATGTTGAAAGTATAGCAACCTGTATTGGCACCAACAGAAAACTGCTGAACAATCAAGCTAGTGCTACCATCAAAGTAAGGACCACCAGCAGCAACGATAGAACCGTCTTTTTCATTGATCATCTCCCAAGTAATCTCACTACCCTTTACGTCTGGGGTAATAACCAATTGGAAGGTACCTGGATTGTGGGTAGGATAATCAAAGTTAGCTATGATCAAGTCGTTAGTACCTTCTTGATCTTGGCTACCGTTAGGGTTAGATACAAATACTTTTAGTTCGTTGGCAGTTGGCAGCTGAGTGAAAGAAAGAGCAGGGAGACCTACCACTTCCGTTTCTCCATAAGCCAAAGAGCCAGTCCAGTTAAGGGTCTGAACCCCTTCGTTGTTTACTGAGTAATTGATATCAAGGCTAGTCAAGATCGCCGCACCGTTGTTTTCGATCAAAACTTCTGGTGCGAGTGGATCTTCTAAACATAGTCGAGAACCAATAGCAGTTTCAAAATCAAGGATGGCAGCATCAAAGGTAGAAGTAGGTCCTTCTAGACTTTCTACAGCACCATTGAAAACTACTTTAGAAGCGGGGTCTTGGATAAAAGCAACCACCTCAATATTTTGACGATCAGCTCCTGCAGGAACGGTGAAAGTATAAGAGATCGTGTCCTTCATCCCCATTTGCAAGACCAGTGGCGTACCATTTGAATTTGGCAGCATGGCTTTTTCAACAAAGTTGATTTCACTCAATCCAAACCAGCTTGCTGGGATATGAGACTCAGTGATCGCCAAATGTAGTACAGGATTAG
>JBCAWW010000095.1:0-10815 GCA_038534415.1 Bacteroidota bacterium
AGTTATACCCTTTACACACAAAATAATGCCTGACACATTACAAAAGGATAAGAAATCCGCGATACTTCTATTTAAAAAATTTAGGTGGGTAGCCCCCAGTTTACTTTTACTATTTGGCTTTACGGCTACTCTACTGCCGCCACCGGGCTTAGATCAAGCAGAAGCGATTGGCCCATACCTCAACGGCAACTTTCCCAGTACCGCACCAGAGGGCGATATCATTGCAGAAGAGATTTATACCGCTCTTGATTGGGAGTCCCCTATCGTAGCCATCCCCTTTCCATTTACTAATGATTTATTGGTGATCGAGATGGACGGGCGCTTTTATACCATCGATGACAATGATTTTGCTGCTAGCAGAACGCTTGTCATGGATATCCAAGATCGGGCTTGGTACTACAATTGGAGCGGTACTGTCAATCGACACGGAGGCATCCAAAATGCTGCCTTCCATCCAGATTTTGGCCAAGGCCTCGGCAAGGATTACCTCTACGTCTATTATGTCTTCAAAGCCACCAATGAGAGCACCAACTATAGTGCCCCATATTATGATCGTTTGAGCCGCTTTACTTGGAATGGGACCCAATTTGATCCCAACAGTGAAGTCATCATGATCAATCAATATGACACATCAAAGGGACATGATGGCAGCGGGATGGCCTTTGGCAATGATGGCTTTTTATATGTTGCCATTGGAGATGAAGGCACCCAAAATGCATCCGCTACTATTCATACTCAAAAGATAGATGATCGCTTCCGCAGCGGTGTTTGGCGTATCGATGTCGATAAGCAGGGTGGCACCATCAGCCATCCGATCATCAGACAACCCCTCAACAATGCACCAGCAGGATCTACTCCTTCCTACACCCAAGAGTATTACATCCCCAATGACAATCCATGGGTCGATCCAAGCGGCGGGACCCTTGAAGAGTTTTATGCCGTAGGATTGCGTCAGCCTTTTCGTATGACTTATGATGCACCTAGTGGTAACTTTTGGATTGGAGATGTAGGTAGCGGACAAAAAGAAGAAATTGATTTGCTTGATCAGCCGGGACTCAACTTCCAATGGAACTATATGGAAGGCACCTCCAATGGCTATAGCACCATCCCAAGCGCCTTGATTGGTACAGATAGAGCGCCTATTTATGATTATGGTCGTTCGGACGGGACTTGTGTGATAGGCGGTTATGTCTACCGTGGCACTGATATCCCCAGCCTGATCGGCAAGTATATTTTTGCGGACAATGGCAATGGTAAAATCAGAGCGTTGGACCACAGTATAGGCAATAACCACAATGGTGTAGAGGACTTGCTGAGTGTGGGCGGATCATTGTTTAATGGCGTTTCTTCTTTTGGCCAGCGTCATGACAATGAGTTATTGGTCCTCAGATTGGGTAAGAGCGTCAGTGGAGCGGGAAAAATATTTAAACTGACTACTGCCCCTGTCAATAATGCTCCGGGTACCGCTTTGCCGCTGACTTTATCTGCAACAGGTATCTTTACCGACCTAGCCAATCTTACCACGGCTCCGGGTATCATCCCTTATGATGTCAATACCCCACTTTGGAGTGCTGGCACGAGTAAAAAGCGTTGGGTCGCCATCCCCAATGATGGCACCATCGATAGTCCAGCAGAACAAATCACCTATAGCGAAGAAGGCAACTGGGCGTTCCCCGCAGGGACCGTCTTTATCAAACACTTTGGCAAACCAGATGGTCAAAAGCTGGAGACGCGCGTAATGGTGCATGGAGTAGACGGAGCTTGGTATGGCCACACTTATAAATGGAGAGCTGATGGCTCTGATGCAGATATATTGCTCGAAGGAGGAACTGAGAGTATTACGATTGACGGCGAAAACTTTGTGTATGCTTATCCGGGCACCGGTGAGTGTGTAACTTGCCACAATGAAAATGCGGGTTCTGTGCTTGGATTTAAGACAAGACAACTCAACCGCGACACTTATTACCCCAGCACAGGCCGGACCGCCAATCAGTTAGAAACCCTGTTTGGGCTCAACTTTATCCCCTTTGCCAATACGGCCAATGTCCTGACTTCGGTCCCGATTGGCAATAATAAGGCCGAGCTAGAAATCCGGGCTCGCTCCTATCTAGATGCCAACTGTGCGCATTGTCATCAGCCCGGCAATAATCGCTCTGTATTTGACGCAAGGCTGAGTACCGATTTGCTTGATCAGGAGTTGATCCATGGAGAAGTACATGATGATTTGGGGATCACCGGCATGGAAGTGATTAGGCCTCGCTTTACCGAACAATCTTCGGTTTATCATCGCATGAATACGATGGAAAGCGGCGTATCAATGCCACAACTCGCCAAAGGTCGGATTGACCGAGAGGCCGTACAGCTCATGGCCAACTGGATCAATGCCATGGATGCAAATTGTGCTACTAATGCGAGCCTAGTACTAGGTAATCCAACTGTAGATGGCAATTTTGTAGATGGGCATAGTCCAGCCGTCATCATCAATAAGACGGACTCCTACGAAAATACCAGTAGCGTAGCGAAGGAAATTTGCGTGGCCAACTTCTCCTTTTATGCCAGAAGAGTGACCAGCCCTGTTACGCCATTTTTGGCCAAAGAGGTCGGCACAAATGATTTTATCATCCTGGCGATCGGTGAAACCAGAACTGCAAGCGAATACGTAGTCGGAAGCAATAGCTTTAACTTTTCGGATCAAGGCAGTACCGTCATTAAGCTCGAAGCAGGTGAAAAGCTGCTCACAGGCTTTGCCTATACCCATGCAGATGGTAGTCCGTCGACTAATCTGAGTGTCATTCCTGCTCAAAACGCTAGTGGCCAAGATGCTGTTTGGCAAACCTACTATACCAGCAATGGGGTTTATCCAGGCATCTACCTCGGCAAGGCCCCCAAACTGGCCTCAGGTGTAGCCGCAAACCTCAGTCGCTCTTATAGCTTCAGCATCGGTATCAATGTAGCAGACTGGCCTCAAAACATAGATAATGATGACAATATTGCCTATCTAAAACCAGCCACTCAATCTAGTATGGGCTGGGGAGGCCTAGCAGAAAGAGCAGTAGATGGCAATACCAACAGCATTTACAACCAAGGCTCTATCACCCACACCCAAGCGTCCACCAACCCTTGGTGGCGAGTAGACTTGGGAGATACTTATAATATCGATCAAATCAATGTATTTAACCGGACAGATTGCTGTATCGATCGCATGATCGGCGCCAAAGTGATGGTGGGAGACATTGATAGTAGCGATCCGGCTGATTATACCGAGATCGGCATCCTTAATAGCGACCCACAGCAAAATCTTAGCGGCCTGACAGCTAGCGGTCGCTATATCATGCTGTATCAGCCCGGAACCAATAAAATCTTGTCTATCGCTGAGTTACAGGCCTTTGGTGAGCTTGCACCGGTGCTCGAAAACTTAGCTTTGCAAAAAGCTGCTACCCAATCTAGTATGGGTTGGGGAGGGCTAGCGGAGCGCGCTGTGGACGGCAATACCAGTGGTATTTATAGTCAAGGCTCAATTACCCATACGACCATTAGTGATAATCCTTGGTGGCGAGTTGATTTGGGTGACAATTATTTGCTCAGTCAGATAGATGTATTTAATCGTACGGATGCCTGCTGCGCAGAACGCTTAGTCGGGGCCAAAGTGCTAGTTGGCTTGACCGATAGCAATGACCCAGCCGACTATACTGAGATAGGGGTTTTGAATAGCGATGCAACGCAAAACTTTAATGGCATTGCAGCATTAGGACGTTATGTAATGGTCTATCTGCCTGGCACCAATAAAGTGCTATCTATCGCAGAATTGGCTGCCTATGGGCAACTATTTGACAATCCCGGACTTGTGGCCTTTACAGATTGTAATTATGGTGGCCCCTCATTCACTTTAGCTCCCGGCGAATATGCTACGGCACCGATCGGAGGCTTCACCAATGATGCGATTTCTTCATTTTTAGTGGCTGATGGTTATGAAGTGGAAGTCTTTCAGCATTATAACTTTCAGGGGATAAGCGAGATTTTCACGGCTGATGAAGCGTGTTTAATTGGCAATCCGCTCAACGAAAATATCAGTGGTTTCAAGATCCGTCCCATCATACCCGCGACGGTCTATAGCGATTGCAATTTCACCGGCGAAGCCTTCAATCTCGCCGAAGGAGAATATCCCAATACCCTTTCAGGAGATTTTACAAATGATGTCATCTCTTCGATCAAAGTAGCCGAAGGCTATGAAGTAGAAGTATTTCAACACTTTAGCTACAATGGCATCAGTCAAGTCTTCACAGAAGATGCCTACTGCCTAGCAGGCAATCCATTGGATGAAAACATCAGCGGTCTTAAGATTCGTAAAGTTGACAATGCTTCTATCCAAGCATTTGTGATCCATGAGCAAAACAAGCAAGTGTTACTCAATTGGTCTATCGCTGATATGAATGAGGATTTGGAACTCAGCATTGAGCGATCCATTGATGGCAAAGCCTATAAAGTAATCGGCCTGATCAACACCTATGAGTCGATGCAGACAGGCCCCGATTTTGCGTTCCTCGACGAGGGGGCAGAAAAATTTGCTGGGGAAGCCGTCTCATATCGCATCAAAATGGCCGTACTCAATAGCAGTTCAGGATACAAACTGAGCAATGCAAAACAAGTCCTCATACCAGATGATGAAGTCTTAAACTTGCTAGCCTACCCCAATCCAGTAAGCAATCTATTGGAAGTGGACTATTACGTTTCAGATTTCCAGGCACTTGAACTACAGGTGTTTACGAGTATGGGACAAATCATGTACAAAAGGCAGATCGACAATCCACGTGGCAATCTCAAGATCCAAACAGCCAATTGGCCGGCTGGCGTTTACTATGTCCGATTGCAAAATGAAATAGATTATAGAGTCGTAAAAATATCGAAACTATAAGCAGTCATTGATAATGAAAAGGGCTTGAATTTGACGATTCAAGCCCTTTTTATTTAGCAGACAAAGCAGACTATTTTTCTCTTAAAATCTTCACCAATTTACAGCCTTGCTTCCCGGTGAGGTATTCAAGCACAAAGTTCTCTTCTAGATAGGAGATCGTCTGAGGCTGGCAAAGCATCGCGGTCTCTCCCACCTGCAAATTGACCACTTTGCGCTCGCGGCGAATATCATAGCCTTTTTGCTGATTGTACACAAGCTGATAAAACAGACAGTGAAAACTATAGCCATCAAACATCAAGGTGTATTGCTTGAGGTCTGGAAACTTATCTTCGGCTTGCTCCATCAAATAACCATAGTACTCTCCGGGATAATCATTGTCCTTGGGCGCATATACTTTTTGTATGATCGTCTTATAAGGCAGCGCAAAAAAGAGTAGCACAAAAGCCAGCTTGATGATATAGGGCCATGCTCCTTTTTCAAGTTTGAGGAAGTCGCGGAGGCCGTAATAGAGAAGCGTTAGGCCGAGGCCGACCCACATAGCCATGATCGGATATAGCGAAGCATCGTACCACTCTAGCTTGGTCTGTGAACTCGAGATCACCAGCATCCAAGAGAGCCAAGCCATCCAAAGTAGGGTATGCCAATCTCGCCATTTTTTGAAACGAGGATGATAGCTTACCAACAAACCAAACAAGGCCGGTAGAAACCAATAGGCATATTTTAGATTGATCAGGCGATCCCAATACCAAAGATAAGGATGCACATGTCCATCACGGGTTTTGAGATAATGCCCGCCTAGTTCGCCCTTTTGGAGATTTTGGAGAAAGCCTGGAGCGTCCCATTCACGGTAGAGGTAGTAGCCTGCTACGCAGAACGCGAAGCCTCCCACCCCAAACCAAAAGTGTTTGTCTTTGAGTAGGGCGACAAGCTGCCGTTTGTAGAGCACATAAACCAACATACCCGGCGCAAAAAACAGTCCTGCTACGCTCTTGGTCAAAGTCGCCGCTACCAAGCTCGCCGCCAATCCATACATCCAACGCGGGTCTTTGCGTTCTCCGTGGAGATAGCAATACAGACACCACAAAGCCAGAAAGCCCATCGCCGCCAATACCCCATCATGGTCTCCGGTGCGCGTGACATGCACATTGATAAAACCCGTACTCGTCAAGAGCGCCAAAGCAGCATACTGCCCATAAGCACTACTCTCAAAATGCCGATTACCGATCCAAAGCATCCCTAATAAGAGTGCCAAGATCGTCAAGGCCACAGGAAGGCGCAGAGCTAGTTCATTGTAGCCTACGACTTTAAAAAAACCTGCTTGAATGGCACTAAAAAAGGGGGGCTTTAGGTTGGTCGCGGACGGCCCTTCCGGAAATTGTTTGTAGTTGTAGAGGTACTCCCCATAGTGGGCCAAACGATAGGCCCGCAGACCAAAAAAGGACTCATCAAAGTTTTTGAGAGGCTGTACATCTAGATGCAAAAACAAAGGCCCATAGGCAATTGCCAGAAATAAGCCCAAAAGGAGCCATTGAGACCATTTATTTCCATCTTTCTTTAGCATCGCGGAGCAAGTTACGTAATTTCCGCAATCGGGAAGCTTTCTTATCTTTACAGGCGCAAAAGTATCGCTGCTAGCTGCGATCTTTCGGACTACTCTCTCTATCACCACAGACGCTACACATACTATGGCCCGTCCTCCCAAAAACGGAACGAAAAAGAAACCTAAAGCAAAAAAGCAAACGCCCATGATGAAGCAGTTCTTTGCCCTGAAGGCAGAGTATCCTGGGACCATTTTGCTATTTCGGGTGGGTGATTTTTATGAGACATTTGGCCAAGATGCGGTAGAGGCCTCCAAAATATTGGGGATCGTTCTCACCAAGCGTTCCAATGGTTCGGCTTCGGAAGTCGAATTGGCGGGCTTTCCCCATCACTCTCTCGATACCTATTTGCCAAGATTGGTGCGAGCAGGGCGCAGAGTAGCCGTTTGCGACCAATTGGAGGATCCCAAACAAGCCAAGGGCTTAGTCAAGCGAGGGATTACCGAGCTAGCAAGTCCGGGCGTAACCCTCAATGATAAAGTCCTCGAAGCCAATCGAAATAATTATCTCGCTTGTGTCCACTTTAGCAACGCCAAGGAGTTAGGAGTGGCCTTTTTGGAACTTTCAACGGGGGATTTTTTCTGTTTTTCGGGCAATACAGAGTATGTAGGCAAGATTATCAATACCCTGCAGCCGGCGGAGATTATCGTGGCCCGAAATGAGATGCGTCATTTTACTGCCGCCTTCGGCGAACGCTTCTATCTCAGTCGTGTCGACGAATGGGTGATGCAGCCCGATTATACCCGTGAAAAATTGCTGAGTCTCTTCAATACCAAGTCGCTCAAAGGATTTGGCGTTGAGGACGAACCGCTTGGCCAGATCGCCGCAGGCGCGATCATTCATTATCTCAACGAGAGTCGCCAAACGGAACTTGGCCATATCAACCGGATTTATCGCTTTGATGATTCGCATTTCGTTTGGTTGGACCAGTTTACCGTTCGCAACCTTGAATTGATCCATCCTCTTCATCCAGATGGTAAGCCCTTGGTTGAAGTACTCGATCAAACGCTCACCTCTATGGGGGCCAGGATGCTGCGCAGAGCGATTTTGCTGCCGCTCAAAGATATTGATCAGATCCAGCATAGGTTGGCCAGGGTTGAGACCTTTATCCAACAACCCGTACCTTTAGATGCCCTCTCAACTCAGTTTGAAAAATTGGGAGATTTGGAACGTTTGGCCTCCAAAGTTGCCACCCAACGTATCAATCCCAGGGAATCAGCTTTGCTGCGAGACTCGCTCGCGATGTTGCCCGCAATCAAAGAAACTTTATTATCGTTCGGCACAGCCGCACTCGAAAAACAAACTGGTCAATTCGCAGACGAAAACCCTGTGCTCGCGGTCCTCACCAAATACCTTCAAGACGAGATCAGCGGCACCATTAGCGATGGCAATATCATCAGAGAAGGCGTCAATGCTGAACTAGATGAATTGCGAGGCATAAAAAAGAATGGCAAGGGCCTCTTGCTAGCGATGCAAGAACGTGAGATTGAAAATACAGGGATCACCTCCCTCAAGATTGGCTTCAACAAAGTGTTTGGCTACTACCTCGAGGTAACCAATGCGCATAAAGACAAGGCACCTGACGAGTGGATCAGAAAGCAAACCCTCACAAGTGCCGAGCGATATATCACCCCAGAGCTCAAAGAATATGAAGAAAAGATTCTCAATGCTGAGGATCGCATCCTAAGCCTAGAGTTTCAACTCTACCAAGAGTTTCTAGGCCATCTGCAGCATCACATCCACGCAATCCAACACAATGCTCGTCAAATAGCAGAGTTGGATATGCTCGTGAGCTTTGCTTTGGTGGCGAAGATGCGCCAATACTCCAAGCCTTTGGTCACAGATGATGGTCGATTGGAGATCAAGCAGGGACGCCATCCAGTCATTGAAACCACGCTTCCTTCTGACCAACCCTATATCCCCAATGATATCTACTTGGACAATGATGCCCAGCAGATTATCATCATTACGGGTCCCAATATGGCCGGTAAATCAGCCTTGCTGCGTCAAACGGCATTGATCACCCTGATGGCTCAGATGGGTTGCTTTGTACCCGCCGAATCTGCGGCAGTAGGGGTGGTAGATAAGATATTTACGCGAGTTGGCGCCTCTGATAATATTAGTTCAGGCGAATCGACCTTTATGGTAGAGATGAATGAGACCGCCCAAATCGCCAATAATGCCACTCGCAATAGCCTCATCCTCTTGGATGAAATCGGGCGAGGCACCAGCACCTATGATGGGGTTTCTATCGCCTGGGCCTTAGTCGAGTACCTCCATAGTACTCCAGATTGCCAAGCCAAAACGCTTTTTGCTACACACTACCACGAACTCAACGAACTCGCCAATCGTCTTGATCGGGTCCGCAACTATAATGTGTCGGTCAAAGAGGTGAAAGGAAAGATATTATTTCTTCGTACGCTCAAAGAAGGGGGTTCGGAGCACAGCTTTGGGATCAACGTAGCCCAAATGGCAGGGATGCCAGACGTTCTCGTGAAACGAGCCAAGCAACTCCTTAGACATTTTGAAAAAAATCGCCTCAGTGATCAGCAGGCGGCTCAATCCGTCAAATTTGCAAAAAAACCGACGGTTCAACTCAATATGTTTGAATTGAAAGATTCGGACACATTGAAGATCAGGCAGATCTTAGCGGGCTGTGATATTGACCGGATGACGCCAGTTGAGGCATTGCTCAAGTTGCAAGAAATCAAGCAGGCGCTAATCGAAGAAGAAGCTTAGGCCAAAGTATCATAATTTCCCTACGCCTTTTAGTTTGATTCCAGATAGGGGGTTTTGTAGCTTACCAGAGTGAACAAAACCACTGTAAATGGAAGATACGATTTTCACTTATGAGGGAATCGTCAATTATTGCCACACACACTTCTCTTCAGCCTCCACACAACCAACATTTGAGCCTACTGAACTAGAGAAACAACGTATTGATGCACTCCGACAGGAGATAAATCAGAGTCCGCAACCACAATTTGGCTTTGTATTAGACCTCGTAGGTAACGGAAAAGGTCCGGCCATAAGGAATCAGATTCAGCATCAGGCACTTTTTGACAAGCCCAACCAACTTGATTTTCAACACTTTGTTGATTCAATTCATCCTGATTACCGGCAGGCCTATATGTGGTTTGGCCAGGCATCATATATGACCCTGCAAAACCCTTCGATTAGGGAGATGCTAGCTGAAGGATTAGAATTACGCTATGTTTTCACCTTACCCATTTGTCGAGACATTGAGCAGATAGAGCACAAACGAATCTACGAATGGTGGCAGCAAACTGCTCAAATTTTGCGCCTAGCCCCGGACAAAACCTTATTGGCACATCTTAATCGATATTCCTTCCTTAATTCCTATCAGAGTGTGATCACTCAAAATGGTGCCATCTTTTCTGACATCATCAATGCAGGAAGCGATCATGAGACTGCCTCTTTATTTTCGGTATTGAAAAGCTTCATGTTGCCGGCTATCTTGGAGGTATTGCCTGCCAATGAGGCCAAAATGCTCATGGCAAATCTAGAGGGAAAGCATACGATCAAAGAGATTTCTAGCAGCACTGCGTATTCATCAGATACTGTGCGGACATACCAGAGTCGACTTTTGAAACGGATCAATCCGCCTTATCCCTTGTTTCCAGACCGCTCCTTTACCACGGTCAAAGATGCGATTAACTTTTTGCAGCGGATTATTTCTTGAGATAAATCAACTTTTCGCCAAATGTAGATTCAGCCTTAGCTCAAAATTGCCTAATTAGCTTTAGAGGGTAGGCTAGCAAACGTCCTTACAGCAATCTGAAAACTTCAATTTGCGCAAACACACACTAAAAATTTCTTTTTACTCCTCTCTCAATGGCCCTATTCTTTTGAATAGGGTTTATTTTTGCGGATGAATTGCGAAAGCTGACGCATACAGGACATTTATTTGTAGCCTGCGATGTAATTTGCCCCTCAAAGCAATCCTTATGTTCTGGACCAAAATCATCCTCGGACTCATCATTATTAGTTTTTCAGCGAGTTGTAGCCCCAAAGAAGCTCCTACGCAGCCCCCCAAAGACAAAGCTCAAAGTATCATCGACCTGTCTATCGAAGCACATGGAGGGAAGCGTTTTGCGAATAGCAGCTACCAATTTGATTTTAGAGGCAAGACCTACAATTGGTCAACAGAGAATGGCCAATACTTATATACCCGGACTTTTAAAGACAGTATGGGGCTGATACGGGACTACCTTAGCAATGATGGTTTTTATAGGACCCTTAACGGGGAACGCTCAGTCACAACTCATGAGCAGGACTCCATGT
>JBCAWW010000096.1:0-10705 GCA_038534415.1 Bacteroidota bacterium
TATACTTTCTCAAATCACCTCAATCAGACAAAATTTCCGGATTGTTGCCTCAAGGGAAAAGCCGTAAATTCATCACGTGAGAACCCAACTGCGCTACTTCTTCTTTATTGTATGTCTGATCTTTGCTTGCAAGATCCAGGCACAAGACACGCAACCGGGCCTTCAACTTTCCATCCAACGGCAAAACAATTTCACCTACGCGACTCAATGGGACATCAATCATCGCTGGCAAAAAGAGCGATATAGTATTGCGCTTCGTTTTCATCACGACAATCTATTCAATAGCTTTCGGCAGACTGATCCCTTTGTCCAGCTATATTTCAAACTCTACTTTAAACAAAGCTTCAAGCTCAACGATAATTGGGAATTGGCCCAGCATACTGAATTGGACCAATTTTTCAATTCAGGCACCCAGGCTTACAGTTTTTATGCTGGGGCAAGCTACCGCAAAGAAGATTGGCTCAGTATTACTCCTTTGTTGGGCTATAGTTGGGATTTACGTTCTCAGATCCTAGACCAAGGTTTGTCCCCAGCCCTAATTGTGCGATCTCAGTATCAATGGGAAGACGGCCTACAAATGCAGACGCAGTTTTTTGCACGTGATAAATACATACGCCCTCGATTGCAGCGAAATTTGATGCTGCAAAGCCTCTGGTCCAAACGATTCAATCAATCCGCAGCCCTTGCCTTTGGCCTGCGAGGGGGGAGCAATCAGATGGATAATTATACCCTCGGCTCCATCAAACAAATCAAAGCTGATACCCTAGGAGGGCAATTAAACCTACAATATGAACTGCTGCCGGGGATTTTACTCGAATCCTCTAACGAACTCAATTACACCCGCCGACAGTTTGACTATGGTCTTTTCACGGCGCCTGAGGCCGAATTCAATGACCTACTGTTCAACCAAATAAATTTTTATACCAGCCAAAAGCTATCCAGCTCTACCAAAAAGCTCAACCTTGCCTTCCTTTATGAATACCAGTACCTCGGCAGGCGTTACGAGCTGGAAAACTCCATGGAACTCGCGGATATCGAATACACCCGTTTGCTTGAACGCGAACAACAAAAAGATTACTTCCGCAATCTGACCAATCTGGAACTACAGATCGCCTATCGTCCCTCTAGCAAACATCGCATTACCCTGCTAGGCTCCAACCGATACCTACAATATGACACCCCAGCAGACGATAATTTTGATGACCATGATGAGCTAAACTATGGTTTGAGTATTGATTGGAGAGGCCGCTGGTCGCGGAACTTTTCTACTCGCTATCAGCTGATTGGAGGGGTGAGGCGTTATGCTTTCCTTTTCAAGGAACGCAGCCAAGACAATTATACCCAACGCAATCTCCGCATGGAGTTCGAATACGAATGGCAATTTCTCTCCCGCTGGCGACTGAGCGGACAGCAGTTCATCTACGTCACTTACAATGTCAAAGACTTCGAAGACCGCAACCTGACTGATCGATCTACCCGTAATTTAGAGACTCGAATGCGGCTCCAGTATCGCCACAATGCAAAATTCAATTCAGAACTGTCTTTTTATCGCAAAGAGATCCACGTATCCTACCTCAATTGGGATGCGTTTTCGGAGACCACTTTAGACACTACCACCATCTATCTCGCCACTTGGGAAAACCGCTGGCAAATCAAATCTCCGATACCTGATGCCTTACTATTTTTCGATTTTGGCTACAAACACTTCAGCCAACTGAGGTACACCAATACTGCCATGATCAACCTCAGCAATGTCCTGACACCCATCAACCTCCACATCCGCAACCATCAAACCGGTCCAACTACCGGATTACGATTACGGCTGCGCAATCCAGCTTTTATTGAGGCATCAGTCTGGTGGCAACTGCAATATCTTGACAATAAGTTTTTCGAGGTAGAGAGTTTCACCACCCTCAGCAGTAGTTATCGAGAAAGCCAACTGATTATCCCCAGAGTCAATTTTAGACCGTTTTTTCAGCTTAAGCTCAATCTTTGGCTGACGCCAAAATAATCTTTCCCTGCTTGCATTATTGCCCCTCCTTTCCTATGCTTGTGGCCAAATAAAAAGAATATGGCGCCTTATTGGGGACTTGATTTAGGAGGAACTAAGATTGAAGGGGTAGTGTTGAGCGAAGCGAATGCACAAGCAGTCAAATGCCGCATCCGCGTACCTACCGAAAAAGAACATGGCTACGAACATATTATCAATCAAATCGCGAAGCTGATTGATTTGATGGCTGCAGAAACGGGAGAACGCCCCAGCAAAATAGGCATTGGCACTCCCGGAGCCATTGATCCTACCGATCAGATCATGAAAAACAGCAATACCACCGTCCTCAATGGTATGCCCTTACATCGTGATTTAGAAAGCAAACTTGGCATCCCCGTTTTCATGGCCAATGATGCCAATTGCTTTGCCTTGGCAGAGGCTATGATGGGTGCGGTGCCAGCGGCTCTGCCGAACGCTAAGGTCGTTTTTGGGGTCATCATGGGCACAGGCGTTGGCGGTGGTGTAGTGGTCAACAATCAAATCATCAACGGACGCCACGGTATAGGCGGCGAATGGGGCCACAACTTCTTAGATGAATCTGGTGGAGAATGCTACTGCGGTCGAATAGGCTGTGTAGAGACCATCCTTTCGGGCCCTAATCTCGAACGATATTATACATCTCTCAGTGGCACTAAGCGCAAGCTCAAAGAAATAGTCGAACGTCACCATGCAGGCATAGATAGCCATGCCAGTGCGACGATGGATCGCTTGATCCATTTTTTCGGCAAAGGCATGGGACCGATCATCAATGTCTTAGATCCTGATGCCATTGTACTGGGAGGAGGTGTAAGCAATGTAGACTTACTCTACGACCAAGGCGTTGCGGAAGTCGCAAAATATGTCTTCAACCCTCGTATGGAAACCCTCTTTCTTCGCCCAAAACTAGGGGATAGCGCAGGCGTATTTGGAGCAGCTATGCTTGTCGTATAAGTCCCCAAAAGTGACTCATCGGCATTTCAGGGGTCCTATTCCAACCTAGGCATCGATCAGTAGTCTCTTAAATAGGCATTAGCAAATACGATACCCATGAAACGGCTACGAAAACTTCTCTCTTTCTTGCTTCAGCTGACGCTGATGCTTGTCCTCCCTTTTGTGCTACTGATTAGAGGGGCAACTTGGCTCTATGACTCCTACCAATGGCATCCGTGGCTAGCTTTATTGGCTAGCTTAGGGGCAGTATTTATCGTATTGTTGATCTATGTCGTCATGCTCTATGACTCCATCATTGGCGCCGGCAAGGTCACTCGGACGAGCCTTAAGGTCAAATCCTTCATCGTTTTTGCAGTCTTGACAGCTTTCGTGGGCTATAGCCTGATCAATCTTTCTGGGGCCAATGCCAAATCCGAAGATGTTAAAGAAGAATACACCTCCCTCCATCCTTTTTTACGCTTAGCTGTAGGGACCTTTGTCTTAGCCGACCAAGGACTTTTGGTTACAGATATGTCCCGGGTTCAAGAAGATTATAAGCGTATGGGCCTCAAAACCCTCAAAAACTCTCTTCATTACGAGCAATCTACGGGCTATGTACATGCCATGGACTTACGTACCAACGACCGCTCCGAACTTCGCAACACCCTCACCCAATGGTACTTTAGGATCATGGGATTCAACACCTTGCGCCATGGGGGAACGGGGGATCACCTCCACATTTCCCTTTCGATTCATGATAAGCCAGGGGCGATATAGGCATTTAGGATCTTTCTTTGCCCTTCACTGACCAACAATTTGGCTTCATCCTCCGCCAGACAAATCAGTTCGATTTCAGGTTTTAAATGTGCCAAAGCTGTGGAGTAGCGTTCCCGGAGGGAATCTCCTGCTACTAAAACCACCCTATCTGTTGCTAACATTTGACACTCAGCCCCAATCAATAACCCACTGAGATAGTCTGCATTGCTACTTTTTGAGCGAACTTGTAAAAGCTTGGCACTTCTGATGCTAAAGAGATTTGCTGATAAAGGGCTTTTTAGACTTTGATCGAGTCCTGCTTTAAAGGCGACTTCGTCGAACGCTTCGCTCCCTGCCAGGGAATCCCGCAAAATGGATTGTTGGCTAAGTAGGGAATAAAGCTCTCCTGTCATGATGGTCTGGCAAGTCTTAATGTGCTGGGCTTCGATCCGAAGATGCTTGCTATGGGTTCCCGGCAATAAGAGGCTGATCGCCTCATCTCCCCTCCACTCAAGTCCTAGACACTGCGTTTCTTCTCCCCGCATCAAATCCGTTCCCAACTGCAGACCAGAAATCAACAAAACGTCCTTTCGGACCCATTCGGAGTAGATATGCTCTCCACTCAAGGCAAAAGGAGCTTGTGCATACGGCAATTCTTTAAGGCCAATGGAGGCAGAAGCCATACCGGAGATCAAACTAGGGATCTGAGGGCTGTTACCCAATTCAGTTGCGGGATAAAGGGCAAATAATCGCTCCAAATAAAAGTCCAGGCGAGGTGGTTTCGCCGCCTTTTCCCATTCCTGGTAAAGGCGCCAAATTCCCAAATCGTATTCACGACTTTGCGCCCAGCTACCATCGTGTCGATTGACCAAAGCAATCCGAAGTCTGCTTGTCCCCCAATCTACGCTCCAAAACCAATCTAAATCCTTGCCCATTAACTTAGACTTTAACAAAACATTAACACCCCTCAGGGCTCAAAAAACGATATATTTGCATGGCTTCAAAAATAATATGCGGCAGCGTAAATCAAGCAAATTCATCATTCTGAGCCTGATCCTTTTGATCAGCTTCCCTCTGGCAAACGCACAGAGTATCCGGGCACAGGCCGAGGTAGATAGCCTGAGGGCCCTTATTGGCAGCCCCATTCCCCTTACCTTGACAATAGAGCATCTAGCCGAAATGGAGCTAGAGCTACCTCAATATCGGCAGGGAGATAAGATAGGTGATTTAGAAATTCTCTCCCTCGGAGAACGCCAAGTCAAAAGCGTAGGCAATTACCAACGCTCTATCCTCAAAATGCAGATCACGAGTTTTGACTCTGGTTATGTTTACCTACCAGCCCAAAAAATCACTGCCAAACCCAATGATGGAGGCAGCGCGATCCTAGCCAGTACGGACTCAATCCTATTGCGATTTGACTTGCCCGTTATAGATACTACCCAGACCTACAAACCGATCAAGGACATTTATGAAGTTCCCTTGAGTTTTGCAGATATTTGGCCTTGGGCTGCGGGCGCTTTAGTCTTAACGGCGATTATTTTTGGTTTGGTCCTTTTGTTCAAGCGTCTCAATCGCAAAGAGGAAGTCAGCAAACCCAAAGCTCCCCCCCTCCCCCCACATGAGATTGCCATGCGCAAACTATCCCAATTGGAAGCCGCTAAATATTGGCAAAATGGGCAGGCCAGGGAGTATTATTTCGAACTGTCATATATCCTTAGGGAATACATAGAAGGTCGATTCAAAGTGCCGGCCCTAGAATCGACAACTGATAACATCTTGCGTGAGCTGAAAGCAAGTATCAAGACAGATAGCCTCAGGACCAAGCTTCAGGGTATGCTCCAGATGGCGGAATTAGCCAAGTTCGCAAAATTCACCCCTCGCGAGCAGGAAAACCTTGATAATATGAACCTCGCGAGAGAGTTTGTAAAGCGTACCCAGATCACTAAAGAAGAAATAGCCGCCGCAAAAGCAGCAGAGGAACTGGAGGGTCCGGAAAATGAGTAAATACCTAAACTATTGGGATACGATAGAATTTGCCGATAAACAGTGGCTCTTGTTACTGATTCTACCCTTGATGTTTTTGGTCTGGCAGATTTGGCGTTACCAGCGTTTATACCCGGTACTCAAACTCCCCATTCTCTCAGGTTTAGCGAAGCATGCTTCGCCTTGGCGTGGCTGGATCAAAAGACACCTATACGTCCTACGTATTTTGGCCGTAGGCGCTCTCATTGTAGCCATGGCTAGGCCTCAATTTGTCCAGACCGAGGACCAGATAGAGACCGAGGGTATTGATATCGTGATTGCCCTCGATATCTCGTCCTCCATGACTCATCGCGATTTTCAACCCAATCGCCTTGAAGCAGCTAAGAAAAAAGCCTCAGAATTTATCCAAGCGCGTACTGACGACAGAGTGGGTTTGGTCGTTTTTGCCAAAGAGAGTTTTACCCAGTGTCCTTTGACTACTGATACCATTATGATTCAGCAGCTACTGCGAGAAATCAGAAGTGGGCTGATCGAGGATGGTACCGCAATTGGGATGGGCTTAGGCACCGCTATAAATCGTTTGAAAGAATCAACTGCCGAAAGCAAAGTAGTGATCCTCTTGACCGATGGTGAAAACAATGCCGGCAAAATTCAACCTATGATGGCCGTCGAAGCGGCAAAGACCTACGGCATTCGGATCTACACCATTGGAGTAGGCCGTCGAGGTAAAATACCGGTACAGGTGCAGGGGCTACTCGGCACCAAATACGTTTACCAAGAAGTCAAAATCGACGAAGAATTATTACAAGAGATAGCCAAGCAAACCGATGGCAAATATTTTCGAGCCACTGATAATGAAGCACTCGAAAACATCTATGAGTCCATCAACGATCTAGAGACCTCCCGCATTGAGATGAGCAAATTGACGCGTCGCAGTGAGGCTTTTTACCTATTTCTGATTTTGGGCGCAAGTCTCTTTTTGTTGGAGCTATTATTGCGTTATACCCTAGTAAGGAATATTCCCTAAAGCATGGAACGATTTCGATTTGAGAACCCTGAAGCATTTTGGTTGCTGCTCCTATTGGTGCCGCTAGCCTTGGTGTATTGGGGCTTTATGCGTTATCGCCGTCGCGCAACGCGTAGTTTTGGGGAGGGCAGTCTTTTGCACTACCTAATGCCGCTCAAACCTGATTATAAGCATCAGACCAAATTTGTGATGGGTTTTATTGGCCTTGCGATGCTCATCGGCGCCCTCGCGAATCCGCAGTACGGTTTGAAGCAAGAGACCATGACGCGAGAAGGGGTCGATCTTATGATCGCAGTTGACATTTCTCGTTCCATGCTAGCGCAGGACGTTAAGCCCAATCGCTTGGAGCAAGCGCGAGAAGTAGTGTCTAGACTCATCGATCAGCTAGGCGGAGATAGAGTAGGTTTGATCATTTTTGCCGGCAATGCCTATCTACAGGTACCGATCACCAGTGATTATGTCACGATCAAAACCTTCTTGAGTACGATCAATCCAGAAATGGCCGCGACTCAAGGGACTGCGATTGGCGAAGCCATCGATATTGCGGAATTGGCATTCGCCTCAGGCGAATCCCAATCACGAGCCGTTTTGATTATCTCTGATGGAGAAGACCATGAGGGTAAAGCGGTTACTTCCGCGATCAAAGCAAACGAAAACGGTACGACCATATATACCTTAGGGATTGGTGGCACCAAAGGCGTTCCCATCCCTATCAGGGTCAATAATCGTGATGATTATAAGCGCGACCGCAGCGGTAAAATTGTCGTTTCTAAACTCAATGAAGCGATGCTAGAGGAAGTTGCCGAATCGGGAGGCGGAAGTTATTTCCGCTTACAGGGAGGCCTTAGTGATGTACAACGGATCCGTCGAGCATTGCGCCAACTCCAGCAGCAACAATTTGAAGATCGGGTCTTTACCGATTACGAAGATCACTTTCAGTGGTTACTTGGCCTAGGGATCTTGTTTTTAGTATTGGAATACTTCATCTCAGAGAGACGTAGCGAATGGCTTTCTGATTGGAAAATATTTAAGGTATGAGCACTAAATTTTGGCTTATCATTGGAGCAATGTTTTTACCCTTATTGGGCTTCGCTCAACTAGAAGACAATCGGGCTCGCAATCTGCTCAGAGAAGGCAATAAAGCCTACGAGGAGGGTAATTACGCAGACTCCCAAGTTGCCTATGGCAAAGCGCTAGAACTCGCTCCTGGCGACGCAAAGGGTCATTTTAACCTAGGGGATGCCCTCTATCAACAGCAGCGCTTCCCAGAATCGATCCAGTCTTACCAGCTCGCGGCACAATTGGCACAATCAGACCAAGATAAAGCCAAAGCCTATCATAACATCGGCAACGCTCATATGGCGCAACAGGAGTTTGATAAGGCAATAGTGGGCTACACACAAGCCCTGCGCCACAATCCAAATGATGCCGATGCACGCTACAATCTTGCTTATGCCCTGCAAATGCTGCAGCAACAGCAGCAACAACAACAGCAACAGCAAGGAGAAGGCGACAATCAGGATCAGGAAGAACAAGACAAGAATCAAGAGCAGCAAGATCAACAAAACGAAGAACAGGATCAGGCTGATCAATCGCAGCAGGAAGAGCAAGAACAACAAGATCAGGCCCAAAATGAACAACAAAACGATAATCCTTCTGAGGGCAAACCCCAAGATCAACAAGTCCTGCAAAACCCAAATATGACGCGGGAACAAATCGAACAGATGCTCGAAAACTTACAAATCGAAGAAAAAGAGCTCTTAGAGGAGATCCCCAAAAGAAAGGCAAAACCTAAGGCAACTACTTCTGATAAGGATTGGTAAATAAAGATTGCATGAAACAGCTTTTTTGTTTGCTCTGCATGGTTTTTACCTCTTTGGGGGTATGGGGACAAAGCTTTCAAGCTTTTTTGTCCTCACCCACTGTGCAACAGGGGCAAACTTTTACGGTAACTTTTACCGCTGAGAACCTAGAAGAAGGAGAATTTAATGCGCCCGACTTTGGCAAGTTGGAAAGCCTTGGAGCACCTAAGATGTCTCAAGGTATCCAAATCGTCAATGGCAATGTGAGCCGTTCGGTGAGCTATACCTATTACCTGCGGAGCAGCCAAAAAGGAACGTTCCGCGTTGGAGCGGCTAGCTATAAAACACCCAAGAAAACCTATACCACCCAAAAACTACAGGTCAAGATAGTAGCCGGGCAAGCTCAAAAGAGTACGCCCAACAATCGCTACGATCCCAACGCAAGGAAGGCCAATGTAGACGCCGCTTCTCTGGCAGAAAACGTATTTCTAAGAGCCTATACCAACAAGCGAAAGGTTTATCAAGGAGAACAGCTGACCCTGGCCTATAAGGTTTATACGCAGAGAGGCTACAATATCGTAGGTGCATCTTCACCCGAACAACCTGATTACGATGGGTTTTGGATCGAGCCAATTGAAAATAAAGAGAGCCGGTACCGCCCTGATAAATACCAAGGTAAGGACTACAATTCTTTTGTGATCGATCAGATGGTGTTGATTCCCCAAAAGACTGGCAAACTCAAAATCCAAGCCTTTCAGCTTCAAACCACGATCCAAATATTGGTGCGCAATCAAAAGCCGCAAAGCTTTTTTGATAGCTTTTTTGATCGCTATCAAAATGTAGAGCTACCATTGGAGTCCAATGAACTGGAACTAGAAGTATTGCCCTTGCCTAAACGAGCCAAACCAGATGCTTTTACGGGCGCGGTGGGTACATATGAGATGGAGGTCAGCCTAGATACGACCAAAGCCCAGACCGGTGAAGCATTAACTCTGCGGGTCGATATCAAAGGAAAAGGCTATCTCAAAGCCATCAATTTACCTCCTATCGAGTTTCCCGAGGGCTTTGATGCCTTCACGCCCAAAGTCAATGATCAACAGTCTCGTGCTGGCGGCATGATTACGAGTCAAAAAACGATTGAGTATGTCTTAGTGCCACGCAATCCGGGAAGCTTTGAACTGCCCAAAGTAGAATTTGCCTTTTTTGATATTGCCGATGGTAGATACAAGGTTTTGAAAGGGCCACAGTTTGTGGTAGAGGTTGATGGAGAAGCCTTAGGGGGCCCAGAGGAAGAAATAGAAATTGGAGCAGAAGGCAATGGCGGGCCCGTATTTTATGGTATCAATGAAGATCCTGGCTATCCCAGAACTTATAATAGCCTTGCTGGATCAGCTGCATTTTGGGGTATTTGGGTACTCCCGATTGTATTGTTTATCGGTTTTTATTTCTTCCAAGAACAGCGTCAGAAAAAAGCAGCTGATGTTACTGGCAATAAACGCCGTAATGCTAGTAAAGAAGCCATTAAGCGTTTGGCTGCCGCCAACACCCATCTCAAAAAGAAGGATGAAAAAGCCTTTTATGATGAATTGGTCAGGGCCATGTATGGTTATGTGGGAGATAAACTCAACTTGAGGCCTTCGGCTCTGTCAAGGGAAAATATCAGCGAGGCCTTACGGGCTGAAAATGTCGCAGAAAGCCGAGTAGAATCTTTTACACGGATACTTGACGATAGTGAAATGGCGCTATTTGCTCCGATGGCCGTGGCCGGTGGGATGCAAAGTATGTACGATAAAGCTTCCGCCCTCATCACTGAAATGGAACAAGATATCGAAGCGGTATGAAAAGATTGAGTATCATATTGATGGTCGGATTCTTATTTGGCCTAAGCCCCCTCAAAGCACAAATTCCTCCTGCGGATCGCTTTGCGGCAGCCAATGCAGCCTATCTCAATGATCGCTATGACCAAGCTGCAGAAAGATATCAAGCCCTTATCCAAGAAGGCTATAGCTCTGCTTCGCTTCATTATAATTTGGCCAACGCTCAATATAAGTTGAAACGAATCGGCTCTGCCGTTTTGCATTATGAAAAAGCCCTCCGACTTGATCCGAGCAATATCGAGATCGAACATAATCTAGACCTCGCCAGATCGAGCATTACCGACAATCCTGATGCTGTCAG
>JBCAWW010000097.1:0-10673 GCA_038534415.1 Bacteroidota bacterium
CCGCCCTTTGAAAAGGAAATCAATTCAAAGGAGGAATTTCATAATGCGCCAACAAGCGATTGAGATAATCGTTCAGCGCAGCTAGACTACAGTTCAAGACAATCACATCTGCTCGCACGCCCATCGCATCTTGAAGCAGCCATAAAGGATAGGTGTCATTGTCGCCATTGGTAAAGAGAATTGCGTCTTTTTCGAGGCTCATGAGCACATTATAGTTATAGGACAAGATATCGTAGGAGATATCATTGGCGTGCATGCGCTTGACGTTGTAGGCTCTGCGTTGGGCCAAATCCCAATTGATTTCATAATGGGTGACAAAATCCTCCAGTACCTCAGTACGGTTGGGGTCGATTTCATGGGCCTTTTCAAGAAAGGCAAAGTGATCTTCCTGATCGTCTAGCCCTAAGCCTCGATTGCGGTAGACCAAAAAGCTATATTCGAAACTCTCTGGTACATACTGCTTCATATTTTTGACGATCTGATCTAAGTCCTCGATCGGTTCTCCTCCCAAATTGCGAATAGCGCGATTGGCTTCATAATAGCTATGCCAACCCTCAGCGTCTTCAGTATTGGTCTGCAAGAACGTCTGCCAGCTTTTGGCCTGCTGCTCATACCAGCTAAGTTTATAGAGCTTTTTGGTGATACGAACCACCTTCTGCGGGCGCTGAGCGAAGAGACTGGCCGCGCTGCAGATGATAAGCAGACAAAGGCTAAAACGAACTAATTTCATTGAGTAGAATTTGAATGCTTATACCCTCAAACTAAGGATAGGTTCAATTGCGTCTTAAAATTTTTTTATGAGGGAATTTTGGGATATTGCAGTCATAAAAGAGAAGAGGGTTTGAAGGCTCTAATTAAACTATCTCAAACCAATATCTTCGCTAAAAACAACGCCATTAACAAAATTTTAAATCAACAACTCTTTTACATTATATGGCAAAAACCCCTGTAACCGCTCGCCCCAAGCAGATTACATCTACCCTATTTATGGTTCGGCCGCACAGTTTTGGCTTCAATCAAGAAACCGCCGACAGTAACGCATTTATGCAGCAAGACGATAGCCACTCTTCAAGCGAAATTCGCGAGATGGCCATTAAGGAGTTTGACGCCTTCGTCGAACGCTTGCAAGCGGCCAAAATAAATGTGCATGTCTTTCAAGATCATGCCGAACCTCCTACACCTGACGCTGTTTTTCCCAACAATTGGATTTCGACCCACCAAAACGGTAAACTTTTTTTATATCCGGTACTGGCTCATTCCCGTCGCCTGGAAAGAAGAGAGGATATCGTGGCGCATATTCAAGAGCATGCAGGTCCTTTCGAACTGATCGACCTAACTCCTTGGGAGGAAAAAGGACAATTTCTTGAAAGCACTGGGAGCATGATTATGGATCGGATCCACCAGCGCGTATACGCTTGCCTTTCACCCCGGACGCATCCTGATTTGATGAAGCTTTTTTGTGAAAAAGCAGATTGTGAAGCAGTGCTCTTTACCGCTCATGATCAGGATGGGCATGAAATATATCACACCAATGTCATGATGGCTTTGGGGGTAGACTTTGTCGTGATTTGTTTAGAATCGATTAGCGACTCCGTCGAACGCCGGCATGTAGTGGCTAAACTCAACGAAAGCGGCCACGAAATTATCGAAATTACCATGGATCAGGTCAATGCCTTTGCCGGTAATATGTTGCAGGTAGAGAATACCGAGGGTGAACGCTATATTGTCATGTCAAGCAGAGCCCATGCTTCTTTGCGGCCTGATCAAATTGAAAAACTCGCTCATTACAGTAATATATTAGTCGGTCCCCTTGACGTCATCGAAACCTATGGTGGCGGTAGTGTTCGTTGTATGATGGCCGAAATTTTTCCAAAATCAATATGAAGCCTACAATTACTTCCGAATACGCACCTTTAGAAAAAGTATTGGTTCATACCCCTGGCGAAGAGCATCATCAGCTTATCCCTTGGATAGGCGATCATCCGCTTATGGGACCTAATCCTCGCCAAGCTGCCGAACTACAAAAAGATCATGCTGACCTAAAGCGTTTTCTCTGCGAAGAAATCGGGCCCGAAAATGTAATGGAGATATCGGATCTCCTCGTTGAGATTTTTGAGGGAGCCAATGCTAAGCAAAGGCAAATCATCCTCAAAGACACGCTACATGGCATGGCTGACCAATATATGGATCACCTGCAAGCTCGAGGCGTAAACCTTGCTACCTACGATCCTCAAAGTTTGGTTACAGACTTGATCGTCGGATATCCCCGCAAGCTTACCCTCAATAACAATCGTCTGCCCAAGGTGATTATTCCGCCCAAGCGAGAATTGATGTGGGTACGAGATTCTTCTGCGGCTACGCCCGTGGGGATTTCAATCAACTCCATGGAATCGCCCCGGAGACAATTAGAGCCAGCTTTGCTCCGCACTCTCTTCAAATATCACAAGATGTTTGATGATGACTCTATCTATCTCGATATGGTGGGTTTTTTGCGCAACCTGAGAGAAGATGATAGCTGGTCGGGCTTGCATCTTCGCTATTTGGTAGAAGGGGGCAATGTGCTGATCCTCAGTGAAGACAGTATCGCGATTGGGGTTGGACAGCATGATTTTTTGCATAACAATCGCACGACTCGCGCGGGTTTCCAACTGCTGGTCAAAAAACTATTAGAGGCTGATCCAGAGCAACAGATTCGACGCGTTTATCTCGTCAACGTCCCAGACCTTAGAGGCTTTATTCATCTAGACACGGTCTTCAATATGTTTGCCCCTCAGGCCGGAATCGTCATGCCTTACATCTTTGGATATCCGCGTCCTGGCGGCAATGAAAGTGCGACTAAGGTCCTACAGCAGTTTATGCATTGGTTAAGGCGGGACATGGGCTACAATCAAGCAGATTTGTCGATGAGCCCTACGGCCCGCAGCTTTGAGCATGCTGGTAAAGTAGAGGTGTATGATCGTGAACATATCAACAAAGTGGGTAAAATCGAGCGTTTGCCACAAACTGCGCCTTATTTCCTCGATCAGCTGATCTCTGATGGGCTGATGGATTTAAACCGAATCGCTTGGATTGGGGGAGATCCCAATGATTATGCCTCTCCTTTTGAGCATTTGCGAGTGGCTCTCTTTGAACAGCACAATATGGCCGGTAATATTTTTACCACTAGTCCCTATCGTGCGATCGCCTACCACCGCAATCCGGTAACTACGCACCATCTCGAAAAGAAGATGAAGGCGCTAAATCCCGATGCGAAGTTGATGCTGATGTCCTCTAATGAAATCCGTACTGACAATGGTGGCCCTCACTGTTTGACCATGCCTTTGCGGCGTAAGGGCTAAAAACAATATCTATCAAATAAAGCAAGCTTCTTCATTCTCCATGCTGAGATTTAGGGAGCTTGCTTTTTTAGTATTTATCCTCAAGACTTGGACGAGTCAGTAGGCGATGACGATCTATGTACCATCTACTTTGGTTTTTTTAGGTTTCCCTGCTTCGCAGAACGCTTCTCTCTAATCTCTGCGATCCCGCTCCAATAAGCAAAGCACTAAGGGGATACCGCCATGACCCAAGCGGATCAAGGTTTGGTTGAGCCAGATATCTAGGCTCTCTAGCCAAATACTTCCATCCCAATAAGCGACTACTCTTGCCATGGCCGTCATAAAGCCCCATACGATGGCATAGTAAAGTACATATCGCCAGAGCTGAGGGATAAACAGCCCGACTACCGTAATCATATCCAAAACTCCAGCCGCAAAGAGAAAGCGTTCCGCGCTAGCGGGCTCCCAAGCAAAAATGTTGTGGACCATCTGGAGATAGTTGCTAGGCACATCGTAATAGCCAATCGCATAAAGCCCATGGCCAAAAAAGGTAGCTGCAATCAAGATGCGTAGTATCCATTGACTGCGGAGATCATACTCCTGAAAACAAAAATAGGCATATACCAGCGGGAGGGCGCACTGTATGCTGTGTTCGATGAGATTGCCCCATTGGTAGGACTTGGCACGAAACATCAGCAAAAAAATGAGCAATAAGCTCAAGCTCGCAAAGCCCATCGCAAGCTTGGTGACTCTTTGAGACCGCTTGCCCTCAGGCATTAGGGCTACTAAGCCGCAAAGGCCTAGTGTTAGGCCCCAGGCCTGCTGAAAAGTAGCAATTGCTTGGGTACTAAGCTCTGGGAAAATGGATTGTACAAACTGAGCCAAAGGAATCGTCCAACGCCATAACTGCCAAGCCCAGCCCAATAATAATAAGACTGTAAGAGCTTGCAATATGCGCTTCGCTGCTGAACGCTCGGCCAACATGAGTTGATTATAGTTTACGTTTGGCGATGACTTGTAGGTACTCTTTGAGCGGATCAAAGGCAATGGACTGACTCAATTGCTCTCCGATGGCGATGGCTCGCTGCATATAGGATTCTATCAGCCTTTGGGTTTCCTCTTTGATACCAATCGTCTGGAAAATCGCTAATACAGCATTTACCTTCTCCTCGGCATCATGCTCCTTTTCATTGTCAAACCAGTCTTCAAGGGCTGCCTTTTGGTCTGGTTTGGCTAGCTCAAGGGCTCGTAGATAGAGATAAGTCTTTTTGTTTTCGATAATATCACCACCAACTTGCTTACCAAAACCTTCTGGAGGGAAGGCATCCATCAGATCGTCTTGCAGCTGAAAGCCTACGCCTAATTGTTCGCCAAAGGCGCGAAACTGCTTTACCAACTCTCGCTCAGCTCCTGCGGCCAAAGCGCCTAAACTCATACAGCCTCCTAATAATACGGCGGTCTTTTTGCGGATCATTTCGATGTACTGCGGGATGCTTACGTCTTGTAAGGTCGCTAGATCCATATCTTCCATCTGCCCCTCACATACGCCCATGGCCACTTCGGTAAACTCTGTCGTCAAGGGAGCCGCTAAATGGGGCATATCGCGTACGACCAAACCCATAGAAAAGGCAAATAGGGCATCGCCCGATAGAATCGCAGTATCTTCATTCCATACGATGTGTACAGAGGGCTTGCCGCGGCGGACTGGAGCCCGGTCCATGATGTCATCGTGCATCAGGGTGAAGTTGTGAAATAACTCAACCGCGCAGGCGAGATTGAGCACATCTTCGACGGCTTTGCCAGAGACAGCTTGATAGGCCAACATCGTCAGAATAGGACGGATACGCTTGCCTTTGAGGGCCAAAATATATTCCATCGGCCGGTATAGATTGGCGGGTTCTTGTGCGCCAAAATTATAGGACTCAATGTGGGCCTCTACGGCCGCTTTTAGATCGGTAGCCACTTTCATAAAGTGAAGGTAGGAAAATTTCCACGAAAGAGACCGTACATAGAAAAAGCCGAATACCACAAACAATTTTGCACTTTGTATATCGTATTCTTTGCAGCATTTTAGCGCAAACTTGCGTCTCTTAGCTAAACATTTCCTAAACCAAACTTCATGGACAGAAAAAAATTTCTTAAAAAACTGGGTCTTGGTATTATCGCCGGAGGTAGTCTCACGAGTGCCAGCGCTTGTAAACCAGAGCCCGCCACTCCAGAGGAGGATTGCAAACTTACCGGAGAAGATATCCTAGGCCCTTACTTTGTCAGTGGCACGGCAGAGGTGGTCAATCTCAATACCCAAAATCTCGCGGGTACACCTATGATGGTTGCGGGTACAGTCTATGGTGGGGAAGGGAGCGCTACGCCTTTGGCGAACGTTAGAATCGATATCTGGCATGCCGATGACAATGGGGCTTACCACCCAGAAGGCAGCGGAGATGTGAGTGATTATGATAGTGCTGAAATCACCCTAAGGGGATTTGTGATCACCGAGGCTGACGGCACTTATGCCTTTAGTAGTATTGTACCGGGTTTATATGGATCTAGAGCACGCCATATCCACTTTCGTTTGGAAGTAGAGGGATATGAGACTTTGGTAACTCAGACCTACTTCGCAGGCGACAATCGAATCTCCAGAGATACTTGGGCATCAGAAGCAGGTGATTGTCGGATTATTGAGTTTAGTAGTGTAAACGGCGTAGATACCGGAGTGATGGATTTTAATTTAGGACCCGCTTAGCGAGGAACCGGAATTTTGGCCCAAGCAGGATCTGTGAGGCTGCCGAGATATAAAATCCCATTTTCTTCCTGTACACTTGTGACTGGCGCAAATGCACCGCTAGGATCTTGTAGATTGTAGAGGACCTTGCCATCTTGGTCGATCCCTAATACGAACCCATAGCGTTCTGGCTGAGGACGAACTGCATCGGGGAGGCGAGCTACAATCTTACGAATAAAGGGGCTTGGCAATAGTGCATCCAAGGTCGGATTGCGTGGATTGGCTAAAGCGACCCAAAATACACCGTGCTTACCAGTCGAAATACCGTCAGGAAAGCCCGGTAGATTATCGATTAATACCTCCATGCTGCCAGCCTTAGGGCCTTTGAGCCAGTATTTGAGTACCCGATACATAGAGGTCTCGTTGACTAAGACAAAAGATTGGTCTGGACTGATCGCAATGCCATTGGCAAAGTACAAAGAATCGGCTAATAGCTCCGTTTTTTGGGTACTGGGATGATAAGAGAGGAGTTTGCCGCAGGCGCAATGCGCCATGATGTCTTCTTTATAATCGTGAGCAGTGGCGATATATGAGGCATCACTAAAGTAGATGGTGCCATCCGTAGCAATATCTAGATCGTCAGTAAAGTAAAATTTATAGTCTCCGATACCGATGCTCAGAACGCTTATCTTGCCTTCTGGATTGATGGAGAGTAGTCCCTTTTGGGCATCGGCTACGATGAGATTCATCTGTTGGTCAAAGTGTAAGCCGAGTGGACGACCTTTGGTGTCGGCAAAAACTTCTGGTGCACTACCATCTGCCTGATAACGTAAGATCTTACCATTTTGTAAGCCACCGTAGATGAGGCCGTTGGTATCTAAAGCAACATCTTCTGGGCCCTTGCCAAAGGCAGTGGTGGGGAAGCGTTCTGCGGCCAGCAGTGATTGATTGACGGCAAAATCACCTGCTTGCATATCTGGCGCTTCGAGGGGAGACCAAGCTTCAAAACTGTGCCTTACTGGCCAAAATAGTAAATATAGCAGTAGCAGCCCGAGTAGGCTTCCCATGATCGTAAGCACTCTTCTCATACAATGGATTTTGGGAAAGATAGCATTTAAGTGGGGAGTAGAAAGAAAAAAGTAGCCAGTACAAAGGAAAAGGATCGAAAAACACTCAAAATAATCGTTCTGCGAAGCAGCTGACCTAAGTTGAAGACTAGCTCATCGCTAATGAAATACGCGGAGCTTTGTCCCTATAGCCTACACTCGATTTTTTTCTACCCAACGAAGCAGGACCGGTAGCAATAAGAAGTCTGAAAGTAAGGCAAAAACGACCGTCAAGGCGGTAAATAAGCCTACACTAAAGGTGCCGCCGAAGTCGGAAGCCAGCAAAATAACAAAGCCCCCTAAGAGGACGAGAGAGGTCATCACCATCGCTTTACCCGTACCTCGAATCGTTTTGCCGATTGCGTCTTCGACATTATTGCCCAATTGACGTTCGAGTCGATAACGAGTCAAAAAGTGTATGGTATCATCTACCGCAATCCCAAATGAGATCACAAACACAATGGCTGTGGAGGCAGTCAAGGAGATACCAAAAAGTCCCATCACCCCTCCGGTCAAAAATAAGGGGATCACATTGGGGAGCATACTAATGGCCAGCATGCGAAAAGAGCGGAAAAGCAGCCCCATCAAGATGCCGATAATCACAAAGGCGATACTCAGGCCTCCCATCAAGCTAGAGCGAATATATTTGAGATTATGCTCGGTCAAGTAGGCGTGGCCAGTCGGGCGATAGGACAATAAACTGGTGTCGACTTCTGCGATCATAAAACTGTCTAGGCGAGTGTAGATCGCGTCAATCGCATCAGTCCCAATATCAGGGATGCGGGCACTAAGTCGGGCATAGGTAGCGTCTTCGGTCATGACCGAACGCATAAATTCCTCACCGCCGCTGGCTCGCACTACATTGAGCAACTCGTCTACCTCCGCTTGGGTATCGGGTATGCGTCGATAGCGATCTCGACTAAAGTTGTCGAGATAATTGGCTTCAGCAACGATCGTTACAGGAGAGATAAATGGACTAAAGTAGCTTTGCGTGCTCAGGAAAGCCTGCATTTTTTCGATCTCTACGAGAACGTTTTGGTCAGAAAATTTGGCGTTTCCTTTGGGGTGTAAGCCTAGTTCGAAGGGCCGCATACCATAGGATTTTTGCTCAAAAAACTCCATCGAGATCCTTACAGGATCTTTTTTCCCGATGTCCTCGATCAGGTAAGTATTGAGGGGGATTTGGGTGATCAGCCAACCACAGAGGGCTAGGATGATGGCCGTCCCTAGCAAAATTGATTTAGGTCTAGTCTGGGTAAAACGATGCGTAGCCGAGAAGAAGCGTTCCCATTTAGGGCTATTTTCTAAGGAGGGCGCCTTGAGAAATACTTTGGGGTCAATCGAAAGTAAGGCATATGGCAATACCACCACCGTAATCAGATAGGTAAATAATACTCCCGCGGCGGCAAAAAGTCCAAAATCTCTAATCGGTGGCACGCGAGAAACCAATAAGGAGGCAAAGCCGATGGCCGTCGTCAAACTAGTCAAGAAGATCGCAAAGCCAATCTCGCGCATGGTATCTCGCATCGCGCTGCCTCGGTCTTTCCCTTCTTTGAGTTCGTTGAGGTAGCGAGTTGTCAAGTGGATGACGTCGGACATGCCGACTACAAACATGATCGGAATCAGCAGATTGCTAATCAGATTGATGGTTTGTCCGCTCATGCCCATAAAGCCCAGAATCCATATCAGGGCAATGATGACCGTTACCATTGGGATTAATACCCCCCAAAAGTTGCGGTAGGAGAGAAAAAGTACGGTGACGATCAGGAATAGGGCCAGTGAAACGAAGACAATCAGCTCGCTGGCGATTTTTTCTACGTATTTGGAGCGGATAAATGGGATCCCTGTGATAACGTATTCAAAGCCCGATGCTTCGAGGGTTTGTTCTATCTCTTGACTGAGTATATCGCGTTCTCGTAGATCAAATATTTCTGGTTTGATGAAGATATATCCACAGACATATTGACGATCTCGGGTGATAAAGGCCCCGATGAGCGTCGTGTCTTTTTCTATCCTTTTTTGGGACTTAATGACGGCCTCTTCGCTATCAAAGCGAAGGTAGGCTTTGCGAGAGATACCGATGCCGGAACGCTTAATTTGGGGGATAGTCGTAGCACACAGCATCGAGTCAACCCCATTTAACTCCGCTAAATCTTTGAAAAGCTGGTCGGCTTGTGCCAGAAATGTTTGATCGTAAATATCCTCAGTGGGACTTTTGACCGCCATATAGACGATATAGTTTTGCTCCTCGCTAAACTGCTCTTTGTATTGAGCATAATACTGGTACTCTACATCGTCTTTGGGGTAGAAGTCTTCGAAACTAAAGCTGATCCCCAATTGGCTAATACCGAGTGCAAATCCAAGGGTTAGGACTAGTACACTCCAGCGTAAAATATGACGATACTTTAAGAGGAAATTCATATATGCGGAAGGCCTTCAAATGAGCCACGATCAATAGCAGGCAAATATAGATAAAATGCCGCGTACCTTGATTATGGCGGATAGCTTATCTATTTTTAGTGTCACACCGACAGATAAACGTGAATGAATTCTAATTAAATTCTCATTAGAATTTGTGAACACACTCCAAAAGACAAGCGTTTTCATCTTTAAGATGTATTGTTTCATTTTAAAAAGCACCTTTCATGAAAAATGTTTGTCTCACCTTCATTTTCAGTATTTTCATTTTGAGTCCTTTGGCCAGCATGGCAGGGCTAAATCGTATTGAAAGTCCACCAGACTCTAGCTTGGCTGGTCTTTTTCAGTTAGACGAAGCCGCTGTTTATCAGACTGTGGCAGAGCTTACAGAACTAGAAGAGTATTTGGCAAATCAGCCGGAAACCAGTCTGAGCCAATTGCGAGAAAATGGTGATCCCATCATTGCTGATATTCAGTTTTCGGCGGATCATACTCAAAACCTGACCGAGCCTCCCTTAGGCATTCCTTCCTTTATTTGGGGATTTTGTTTAGGCTTTATTGGGATGGCTGTAGTATATTTCGTTACAGAGGATCGAGAAGAGGTGATGCAGTCGCTTTATGGTTGCTTAGTCGCTACTGCCATCAGCACTGTCCTCCAGATACTTATCGCACTCAATCAATAATACTAAATACTTTCAAAATGAAACCCCTTAACTATCTCGCATGTCTCATGCTTTGCTTGATGAGTCTACCTATGTGGGCCGTTGGCAATGGTGGAGGCGAAAAAGATGCTCCTGCCGCTGCTCTGTTTAGCTTTGATGAAGCAGCCGTTTATCAATCAGTGGAGGAGCTCACAGAATTAGAAAGCTTTGTAAAAGCTAATGAAGGCACCACCTTGTCTGATCTGCAAGAGGCTAACCACAATCTCGTGGCTGAGCTGACTTTTGCCGATCCTGTACAAGCTGCTCTTAGCCCCCTCGATGGCCCACTTGGTATCCCTTCCTTTATTTGGGGATTTTGCTTGGGTATCATTGGACTAGCAGTAGTTTACTTCGTTACCGAAGATACTGACGAAACGAAAAAAGCCCTTTGGGGATGTATCATTTCGTC
>JBCAWW010000098.1:0-10664 GCA_038534415.1 Bacteroidota bacterium
GTAAAACCGAAAACAAACTATATCTAAGGGATTTTTTGCAAGGTCAGCAGGCCATAAAGGAGTATACAGGCTACCAAACTGTCTATTTCAGACCTCCCTTCACCCGTATTAGCAAAAGCCAAGCTCAGCATATCATGCGCTCTCACCAGATCATTATGCTAGATGTGATGAGCGGTGATTTCGATGAAAATATCAGCGCCGAGACCTGCTATCAAAATGTAGTTCAAAATGTAAAAGCGGGCTCAATCGTATTATTTCACGATACTCAAAAAGCATGGCCAAGACTCAAGGAAGTGCTGCCCCGGGTACTGGCCCATTTTGATCAGGAAGGATATCGCTTTCTCGGCATAGACGAAGGGCTCGGAAATAGCCAGTGATCAATTCGTTCTGCACACCTTCTATCTTATTCGACATTTTACATTTAGGGACTGCTTCGCAGAACGCTAGCCCTCCGCTATTTGTAGGTTTATTCTTAGCCCTTGACTGAGTATATTTAAGATACTAAGGCAAAGGTTCAGTATTAAGCACATCCTCAGAAGGCTTTATGCTAAATGCTTTTGTCTCAGCACCAAACACCGATAACTTAGTCATCCCTACTTAGCAAAAGCTTTTCAAACTCTCTATACAGCTATGAATTTACCAAGTCTTCACCTCGATAGTGTAATCCAAAATCACTCCCAAGATATGGATGGCAAAGTGATTGCTATCACTGGCACCACCAGCGGCACAGGCTACATTTGTGCGCGCGAAGTTGCCAAAAAAGGCGGCACAGTCATTCTCCTCAATCGCAAAAGTGAACGGGCAGAAAAATCTCTTCAACAGCTTCAAAGCGAGGTGCCCAATGGCAAATTTGATTGGATCGCCTGCGATCTCCAGCAATTTGATAGCGTCCGGGCTGCGATATCTGCGATCAAAGCAAAATATGAGGTACTCGACGGCCTCGTCAACAATGCTGGCGTCATGGCTTTAACCGATCAAGCGACTGTTGATGGCTATGACGTACAGATGCAGACCAATGTGATCTCTCATTTCCTACTCACCAAGGATCTATTTCCTTTGCTCAAAAAGAGTACACAAGCCCGCATTGTCAATCATAGTTCGATGGCACGCTTAGGCCCTCCTTTGGAAGAGCAATATTTTGAAGCCAAAGGCGGCAATCTCGGTGGCAATGGTACCGAAGAGGAAAGCATGAACTTCCGTGGTCCCCGTTGGTCCCGCTACCATCAAACCAAACTAGCCAATGCGGCTTTTACCTATGGCCTGAAACAAAAACTAGAAGCGGCCAATATCAACAATGTCTTGCCCCTCCTCGCTCATCCTGGATTGGCTTTGACCAACCTACAAGTAACCACCGCCGCCGATGGTGGCATGGCAAGTAATTCAGATTTTATGAATCGTGCCCAGTCCGCAGAGGATGGAGCGACAGGCATCATACGTGCCGCTATGGATCCCGCAGCTAAATCTGGAGACTTTTATGGCCCTACGGCAGGTTGGAAAGGTTTTCCTGATCTTTTGCCGCCGGAAGAATCTCTTTATGATGAAAGCAATATCCGCATCAATTGGGAGGGCTGTGAGAAAGCAGTAGGAGAGTTTAAATTTTAGTAGCTGCTTCGCAGAACGCTTATCGCTCAAGTTCCCGACTTGCCTAACTTAGTCGGGATAACTTTTTGCTTATCTAAATAAAATTAGTCAGTCATCCCAGAATCATGAAATGATGTCTGGAGCTTTGCCTCATTCTAAAAGCTATAAGCTAGCGAAGGCTTTAGGGCTATGATTATTGTCGTAGGCGCATGCCTGAATGCCGCCCCCAAGAGATAATCGTTCTGCGAAGCAGTAAACCCCAATCCAAATTGCCTGATAAAAAAAAGTAGCGGCGTAAAAATTACACCGCTACTCTAATTTATGTCCTTATTCGCTGCTTTAGAGCGCGTAGCTATTGAGCATAATCGGCATGATCAGCATCAATACATTCTCGCCTTCTTCTTGCACATTGGGCAGGATGATACCCGCGCGATTGGGTTCGGAAAGCTCTACCGTAATCTCTTCGGTATCGATATTGGAGATCACATCTAACAGCAAGGCGGCGTTGAAGCCAATCTCAATGTCAGAGCCCTCATAGTGGCATTTGAGGTTTTCCTTTGCTTCGTTGGCAAAATCAGGATCCTCTGAAGAGATCTCCAACTCACTGCCTTTGAGCGAAAAGCGTACTTGGTGCGTGCTTTTGTTGGCAAAGATGTTGACACGACGCAGCGTACCAATCAACTCTTGGCGAGAGATGAATAGCTTATTAGGATTTTCGGTCGGAATTACGTTTTCGTAATCAGGATATTTTTGGTCGATCAAGCGGCAAACCAATAAGAGATCATCGGTTTGGAAGAATGCGTTGTTGTCGTTGTAGTGCACGAGTACATCGCGGATATCGCTTGGATCGAGGGAGTTTTTGAGGAGGTTAAGGGCCTTTTGCGGCACGATAAAGCTGGTAGGCGTCGGAATCGTAATGTCGAGCCTACGGTAGCGTACCAAGCGGTGGGCATCAGTCGCAACAAAGGTGGCGCTATGCTCACCGAGGTCAAAAAAGATACCGTTAAGCGCCGCTTTGTCCTCATCAGTAGAGGCCGCAAATAGCGTCCGCCCAATCGCCTTGAGCATGGTGTGCATGGGCAACTGAAAAGACTCAGTACCTTCTGGGCGAGGGATCAAGGGGAAGTCGTCCCCATTCTCACCACTGATTTTGTATTTGCCATTCTCCGAACTAATTTCGACGGCAAAGCTCTCTTCGTCCACGATAAAGGTGATGGGCTGCTCAGGTAAGGCTTTGAGGATATCCAAAAGGATACGAGCCGGAACAGCGACCTTAATTGACTCTCCACGAGACTCGATAGCTAGCCGAGTCTGCATAGAGGTCTCCAAATTAGTCGTAGACACGGTCAAAGAGTTATCGTTGATTTCGAAGAGGAAATTTTCGATAATCGGCAAGACAGAGCGTGTTGGTATCGCTCCAGATATACGACTAAGTTGCCGGTGTAGGGCAGCAGAAGAGACAATAAAGTTCATAACAAAAGGATAATTAGGCTAGCACCTATCTGCCTCGAGAGGCATGTCCGTAAGAGAATTGCTTACACAACAAATCTAGTGAATTCTTACCAAAGTTCGGGAAAAAAATTGCCTTCATGTCTATCATTTCTACTGCCCTCCAAGATTATATCACCGCACATTCAGCTCCTGAACCCGACTTACTCGCTCGCCTGAGACGAGAAACCCACCTTAAGGTCCTCTATCCTCGGATGTTGACCAGTCCGGTACAAGGTCGCTTTTTATCCTTATTGTCGCGGATGCTGCGGCCAAAGCATATTTTGGAGATCGGGACCTTTACGGGTTATGGGACTTTGTGCATGTCTGAAGGCTTAGCAGCAGGGGGGAAGATTACGACTTTGGACCGTAACCCAGAACGCGAATTTGTGTATAAGAAGTATTGGCAAGAGGCAGGGATTTGGGACAAAGTTGACTTCCAGTGTGGTCCGGCATTGGATTTGCTACCTGAGTTAACAGGCCCGTTTGACTTAATTTTTATCGATGCCGATAAACAAAACTACCGGGCATATTACGAAGCCGTTCTTCCCAAATTACGAACAGGGGGTATGATTTTGACCGACAATGTACTCTGGTACGGCAAGGTCGTTGACCCCACAGCACAAGACAAAGAAAGCCGTGGAATCAAAGCATTCAATGATTTTGTCAGTAATGACCCACGCGTCAGTTGCTTGTTGCTACCACTAGGCGATGGCATTATGTGGATCCAAAAACATTGATTTTCAAGTTCGAATCTTACATGTCATTTTTGGCCGTTCAGCCCTAAATCCTTCACATTCAAGCAGGTGAGGCTGCATTTTAGTGGCTTATGAGTTATTTTGAGACACCAAACAAACCCTACAAACCTTAACCCACGATGCGCAAACTCTTAGTCTTTATGCTCCTTGCAGGAACGATCAGCCTGAGCCTACAAGCTCAAGTACCCGTTCCAAAACGCATGACTTACTGTGGGATGGACCTCACCATCACCCCCGGAGCTCAAAGAATCATCGAAGATTATGTAGCCAAGATTTATGAAAGTCCACGCTACTTCAATCAGATGGTAAAACGGGCCATGATTTATGTACCTTTTATCGAAGAAGCCTTCGACAATGTCGGCGTCCCCCAAGACCTCAAATATCTCGCGATCCAAGAGAGCGCCCTGCGCCCTGATGTAGTTTCTTCCTCCAATGCCGTGGGCTTTTGGCAGTTCAAAGAACCTACCGCCAAGCAATTGGGCTTGCGGGTCAATGATAAAGTAGACGAAAGACAGCACATCTACCGTGCTTCTGAAGCCGCTGCGGCTTATCTCAAATCCAACAATCGTGATTTCGACAATTGGGTTTATGCCGTACTCGCCTACTATGAAGGACCTACTGGTGCAGTCAAGCATACTGATCCGGCCTACTATAGCAATCCAAAGATGACCGTTACAGAGTCATTGCATTGGTATGTACTCAAAGCAATCGCACACAAAATCGCTTATGAAGGTCCATTGAACTCTCGTCGTGTACCGCCATTGGTATTGCGCCCGACTTCAAACTTTGGAGAGCACAATGTGTCTAAGCTCATCGAACAAAGCGAAACGGATCGCCAGCAGTTTTTGGATTACAATAAATGGATTCTTGATGCGAAAAAGCTGCCCAAAGACGAGCTGTTTACCTATTACATCCCGCTCAATGCAGATATGTACACTGGACACGTTCCAGACCCTAATAAAGTAGCCGGCGGAGGCGTACCCGTTTTTGACCAGTTGACCCAATTGGCCAATACCGCCAGCAGCAATACCTATAATCCTCCTCCAGTAGAGACGACTCCGACAGAGCCGATCACCTCAGAGACCATAAGCGTCGTAGATGAAAGCTCGCCGGTCATCATAGATCAAGGAAGCAATAATACGCCTCCGGCCTCAACGAGAGCGATGCCGAGTCAACCACAAGTAAGCGGTGGCAGTGTCAAATTGCCCAAAGCGCTGCCCATTAGTGGCCTTAATTCCTTTGCATATGTCGAGTTCTCGCTACAAGCAGACTTGCATTACGGCCGCCAATACGTGCTCTATGATGGCTCATACTATCTCGTTGAGATCGCCAACAAATATGAAACTCGCCTGACGGATCTATTGGTTTGGAACGGCCTCATTCCGGGCGAAGAGCCTGTAGTGGGCAATATGGTATATCTAGACAAGCCATCGCGCTTAGATTTCCATATCGTACGCCCCGGCGAAAGCCTTTTTGACATTGCGGCTTTGCACCTCACTACCGTCAAAAAATTGCAAAAACTAAATCGCATCGATAAGCGTGATTATACCATCTACGTAGGTCAGAAGCTTTATCTCAAAGAGAAAAAGCCCCGCTCAGAAAAAATGATCGTACTCACGCCACAAGAGGAAACGATTCCGGCACCAAAGCTCAGCAATACGCAGCCAGTACCGGACGCATCTACGCCTCAGACTTCTTCTACCCCGAGTGATGAGTCTAGCTCCTTGACCAAGATCACCGACTTGGCCGAATCTACTCCTCGTCCCAAGCAAACAGAGACCCAAGGTCGCCCGGAAGGCATCACCGAAGCGGAGTTAGCCGCACGTAATGGCAATGCCGATAATGGCCAAATGCCGACTAAGCGTTGGGTACAACATACCGTAAAGCCAGGAGAAACCCTCTGGGCCATTTCTCAACTATACGGCACCAAGGTCGAAATCATCAAGCAGATCAATAAGCTAGAAAACGACTATATCAGCGAAGGCCAAGTGCTTCGGATCTTAGCTGACTTTTAAGGATTTATCGAGACAGAGTATATAGTCCCCTTGAGCATTGCTCGAGGGGGCTTTTTTTTAGGAGGCTGCTTCGCAGAACGCTTATCTTTCTCAGTCTAGCAATAGACCGCTACAATCCAACGAATGTAGCAGTGCGGTGCGCATGCATGCCGCCCAAAGAGCTAAGCGTTCCGCGCAGCGGTAAAACAAAAAAAATGTCCAATGCCGAAACGGTTCGACATTGGACATGGAAATTCCTAATTGAATATCGCCTAGTGGATACCGCCCATCCATTTGCGGAGGGTCGGGACGAGCAATAGTAGCACCAAGGCAACGCCTGCCACTACACCTACCCCCCAAGTCAAATAGGTATCGGAATATAGATTAAGAGATTCAATTGAAGTCAAAGGCGCATCGCTTGTACTCGATTCGCCAGCCGTGAGCTGCCCGATGGCACCCGCTAATTTATTGCCCAGTGCGATAGACAGGAACCAAGCTCCCATCACAAAGCCGACTATACGTTGGGGCGAAAGCTTGGTGATCATTGATAGGCCAACCGGAGAGAGGCTGAGTTCACCAGAGGTGTGAAAGAAATACATGACGATCAAGAAGACCATAGAAATCATCCCTTCATCGTTGGCAAACATCTTAGCGCCAATAACAATCGCAGCAAAGCCTATCGCGAGCTGCACCAATCCCAATACAAACTTCATGGGGGTGGAAGGCTCTCGTTTGTTCTTACGCAACTTGATCCAAAGCCATGAGAAGACCGGCGCGAGCAACATCACAAATAGGGGATTGAGGAAAGATAATTGTGAAGATTGGATTTCTCCCCCAAATATGCTCCGGTCAACATTGGTCTCCGCGAAAAGGGTTAAGGAACCACCCGCTTGCTCAAATAATGCCCAGAATACAGCATGGAAGAAAAACAATATTACAATCACCCAAAGGCGACTGCCTTCAATTTTCTCTTTGGCCCTTACTCCCGTGACAATCAAGTAAAGGATAATACCGCCACTGATGATAAGTAAGACAGTCGTCATGACTGAATCTAAGTTGAGAAGCAGGGCACAGACTGGGATCAGTAATAGGGTCCCGATAAGCACGAGATTATTGAGAGATAATGGACCAAAAAATGGTTTTCTCACTCCTTCGGGATCAGGTTCAAGCCCTTTATCGCCAAAAGCTTTAGGCCCAAAAAACCAGAACACAAGCAGACCGATCCCCATACCGATACCGGCAAGGCCAAAGCCATAATGCCAGCTAATTTGCTGTCCGACGTAACCACAGGTCAGGATCGAAAGCAGCGAACCGATATTTACCCCCATATAAAAGATGGAGAAAGCGCCGTCTTTGCGAGGATCATCAATGTCATAAAACTTGCCCACGAAACTTGAGATATTGGGCTTGAAATATCCGTTACCCACGATGATCAAAGCGAGTGAACCAAAGAATAAGACCTGATTACCAGAAAAGGCCATCCCTTCTAAGGCCAAAGCAAAATGGCCAAGCATCATCAGTATGCCTCCTAGCAGGACCGCTTTACGAAATCCAAAAATCTTATCAGCGATGATGCCGCCTACTACCGGAAACAAGTAGGCCATCGAAGTATATGAACCATAAACTCCCAGCGCACTTGTTTTGGCAAGTGGCTCTTCCATATAGCTAAAGAGTTCTTTAGTCATGTATAGTACGAGTAGAGCTCGCATCCCATAGTAAGAGAAGCGTTCCCACATTTCTGCAAAAAACAGAATGAATAAAGCTTTGGGGTGAACCTTGCGATTGCTAAGAATCACGAGTGGAACCCAGATGGCTACAAAGACCCACCCACATAGCATTAATATTAATGAAGCGTCCATAGAAGTAGTATTTGTAAGTAAATGCTTGTCTTATTTCTCTCTATCCTCAACTCCGTGAGTGAGTTTTTTGAGGCGTTTGAGGAATAAGATGAGTAGTAGGCCAAAGAGGGCGGTAAAGATAAATATGCCCACGAAGGTCTTGAGTTCCTTCGCGTCCTGTATTTCAAATACTTCTACGGTACCTTTATAATCATCTAAATTGGCGTCCTTTCCGTCTTTGGCCTTGTTTTCATTTTCGAGGCGTACGACGGCAGTCAGGGGACCGGGCTCATCAGGCTCAAACTCAGCGAGTTGTTCTTTGAGGATTTTGAGGTTATCAGCGTCTAGGCTTACAAATTCTTGGAGGTTTACACCATCTTTTTGGATGGATACTTGCTCTCCATTCAAGCTTACCTCGCCTACGATTTCAAAAGAAACCCCTTTGCGCAAGCTATCGACGGGTGCATTGTCAGACAAGGAGGTCAATTGTTGGATACTGGTATTGGCAGCAGCCATTTCTACTTTGACGGGTTCGGCCTGGGTAAGTTCCCCAATCGAACCAGCAACTTTATTGCCTAGACCCGTGGCGGCAAAATAAATCCCCATCATAAAGGAGACATACTTGATGGGGGCTAGCTTGGTAATGAAAGAAAGGGCAACCGGTGAGGCGCAGAGTTCACCAAGGGTGTGAAATAGATAGGCTAGGATCAGTAACATCAAAGCCGCCTTATCGCCATACTGCTCAATATCAATCGAGGCTTTGGCCATAAACAAAAAGCCTACCCCCATGATGATGGTACCAATCGCCATCTTGAAGAGAGAAGAAGTCTCCCAACCTTTGCGCTTGGCCCATATCCAAAATCCACCTACTATGGTGGCAAAGATCATAATAAAGAAAGCATTTACTGCTTGGAAGACTGCAGTTGGTACTTCATATGGATTGACAGCCATAAGGCTAGAACCGAAACGAATGATTAAGTATGCAATCAGTACTACTGCTCCTAATCCTAAGAAAAGATAGCCTGTATCTTTTTTCTTCATACTGCCCATGACTCCTCTAAGCAAAAGGAAACCAGCTCCGCCAAGGAATAATGCGTCAATCACCCAGAGGGAGACATTGCGATCAATTTTACCTTGGGTATACACACTCATCAGGCCGCCTGCCTGCTCGAATGCGCCCCAAAAGACGATCACGATCAAAAAGGAAAGGAGTAGTACAATGTATTTGTCTTTTTCAACTTTGTCGATGTCTGTATAGATAGACATCAATAATCCCCCCACAGCAGCGAGAAATAGACTAAGTAAAATGTAAGGAATAACCTGCCCTTCAGGTCCGTAGAAATAGCTTAAGGCAGAGCCGCCAAAAGCAATCAATGCTGTAATGGCTAAATGCAATGGAGTACGCAGTAAGCGACCATAGAGTTCTCCGAGCGAAGTACTTTCGCTTTCCTGAGAAGCTAGTTCGTTTTTCTCCGGTGGATCACCGATCCCTATTAAGAATCTTTGTCCCCACATAAAGACCAACTGCCCCAATAACATTCCAATGCCAGCCAGTCCAAACCCATAATGCCAGCCATATACTTTGGCGACAACTCCTACAATAATAGAAGCCAAAAATGCACCAACGTTAATTCCAATATAAAATACCGTAAATCCTTGATCTCGTCTGATGTCTCCGGGTTTGTAGAGTCCCCCCACCATCGTTGATATATTGGGTTTTAAGGCTCCGACTCCCAATATGATCAGGGCAAGTCCAGTATAGAAGGCCCATATAGTTTCGATTGCTAGGACACTGTGTCCAATAACCAAGATGATACCCCCTATCATAACACTGCGTTTTTGCCCAATAAATTTATCCGCCAGAATACCTCCAGGTATAGAGACGATATAAACGAGCATGGTGTACCAACCATAAATGGCTAAGGTAGTACCGGCATCGTAGCCTAAGCCGGGATTGTTATCAGCTACAGAAGCTAACATGTATAAGGTGAGAATGGCCCGCATCCCATAGTAGGAGAATCGTTCCCACATCTCTGTAAAAAACAGCACGTATAAACCCACGGGATGCCCGAAGAGTTCGCGCTGATTTCTGAGTGCATTTTCTGTCATAGCAATAGATTAATTTCCGATAGCTTTTTAATAGTATCGCTGAAAATAGACCTTTTGTACCAAAAATGAAAAAATCTATGCTTTAGAAAAGTTGCGATTATCCTTCGTGTCTCAAACAATTAGGGGCGTGATAAGTAGATAGGATTTGGTTAAGATATTTGACACTTTTGCAGCCGGCATGAATTTTCTTTCCCATTATTATCTGGACCGAGATATCACCAATCCTTTCTTTACGATAGGGGGCAGTACGCCTGATTTGGTCTCTATATTCAACCGACGCGTTCGGCTGAAAGCCAATCGCATGCCCGACATCAAAAGCGGAAGCGTAAGTCCTGAGCAGGTTGCATTTTATAATGGTATACTCCAGCATTTTGAGGTAGATAGGATTTTCCATACTTCTGACTTTTTCAAGCAAGAGACTCAATTAATCTCCCAAAGGCTGACCGATATTTTTGGTTCGGAACGAATCAGTAGAGGTTTTTTTGTGGCGCATGTATTCTTGGAATTATTGCTGGACAAAATTCTCATAGACCATGACCGAAGCCTAGCCGATACTTATTATCGCCATTTAGATGAGGTCGGCGTCAAAGAAGTGGCCCGCCTTACCCAATGGGCCGTCCAACAAGATATACCACGTTATGAGGGTTTCTTTGGCCGCTTTTTGGACCGTAAATATTTATATCACTACGCTGAATGGCAGGAAGTCATTATCGTACTCCGTCGCATTTTGATGCGGGTAAGTATTCATCGTTTTGAATACCTGCACAGCCCACGATTTTTACAGTTTGCCCATGAATATGAGGCAGAACTTACAAGCCGTTGCTTTGCGGCTTTTGATGACTTCCAAAAGACTCTTCGATCCAAATAGCCTCTTCAACGGTCAAAACGACTGTTTG
>JBCAWW010000099.1:0-10653 GCA_038534415.1 Bacteroidota bacterium
CCCTGCTTAAAGTAGCCCTCAGCTCTCTTGGCCAAGACTTCGCTATTTTGATCAAAACCAGTGTTGGTCATCCCGAGAGGATCAAGAATCATCTCTTGCAAAACCTCTTCATACGCCTTGCCTGTGCGTTGCTCAATGATATATCCGAGCAAAACATAACCCGAATTACTATAATCAAATCTTTCTCCTGGCGTAAAATTCAAACTAGAATCAGCAAACATGGCTACCAGTTCAGAGGGTCTTACCGGCTCACGCATCATCTCCCGATAATGGGGAAATGAAGTATAATTGGGGGTACCGGAGCTATGTGTGAGCAGATGATGAAGATTGATACGCTCTGCCTTTGCTTTGGGGTAATCAGCTAAATAGGTACTTATCGGCTGGTCCAAATCGAGTTCTCCTTTGGCGACCAATTGCATGACGATCATAGCCGTAAACTGCTTAGAGACTGAAGCCAAACGATGCTTAGTATCAGCTTGGTTAGGGATATCCCATTCCATATTGGCAAAGCCAAAACCCTTTTTGTAAATAATTTCGCCCTTTTCCGCTACGAGTATGCTCCCATTAAAACTACCGTACTCAGCAAATAAACCGATCAGTTCATCTATCTTTTCGGCCTTGGTCTGGCTGAAGGAGCTACTAAAAAGTACGATCACAAAAAGCATCAATAAGCTGCTCGCCTTTAGAGGCATAAATCTTTGGTTGAATATTTTCATAGGATAAATATCTTTCCCACAAAGAAAGGAGGTCCGCAGGCTAGCTACTATTCTTGATTGTAAATTAGTGTAAATCAGCAGTAAATCTTTCCGGAGGTAGTCTAGGCGCTGATTTAGCAAGGCTTTCAGTTGAGTGAGATTGTTTTAGGATGCGGCTTCGCCGAACGCTTCTTTCTCGGCCTTATTTCCTAGATATACAGCTACCGAAGCAGTAACATACATCATGATACTATAAACTGCTGCTGCTATAGCGAAGTCTGGTCGAGCTAGGCTTACTACCGCCAAGCTGATGGCTAGGGTTCCATTTTGGTTGCCAGATTCAATGGCAATGGTGAGAGATTGCCTAAAGTTAAGCTTGCCGATTTTGGCGGTGAAATAGCCCACCAGCATAGTGGCGATATTCAGAGCCAGCGTAATCAACAAAGCGCTTTGGAAATATTCGATGATATTGGCTCTTTCTTTGATCACCAAACCAACAATTACGAGCGTGATCAATACGCCACTCGCAATCCGCACACTACGTTCCATCCGATCAGCAAAACTTTCTGCATATCTTTTGACCAGCATCCCAATCGCTAGCGGTATAGCGATTATGACGACTAGCGAAGCAATTATGCTGGTAATAGGGGCTTCCACGCTAGTAGTTTCCCCCAAAAAAGCATCTAGGGCAAAGCTGACAATCAGCGGGATACTAATAATGGTGATGAGGCTATTTACAGCGGTAAGCGTAACCGAGAGAGCGATATCTCCTTTGGCCAAATGGGTAACTAAGTTTGAAGTAGGTCCTCCCGGGCAAGCCGCTAAGATCATTATGCCAATAGCAATGGCTGGCTCCACCCCAAAGCCGACACTCAATCCATAGCCAATTAGGGGGAGTAATATGATTTGATTAAGAAAACCAATCAAAACAGCCTTGGGCATCTGCAAAACGCGACGAAAATCTGCCAAGGTCAAGGAGAGGCCCATCCCTATCATGATGATAAATAAGGCAATGGCCAAAATAATCGTAGAGGAACTATCCATAATTCAATTACTAAGCTTTGAGGACAGCAGCAATATAAAAACAAAGCGGTAAACTTCTCCCTTAGGAAAAGCTTACCGCAGATATTAAAAGTCTGTATTAAGTCTTTATTGATTCTTCATGCGCAGCATCTCTTGCTGGAGATCCATTACGATAGAAGAGAGCTTTTCGATAGACAAATCTGGCTCTGGGAAGTCGTTGGACATGAACATCTTGGCTTTCCAAACTTCTCTCAGCTCTGCTACAGGCACTTCGTAAGGAGAGTAAGCGGGATTGTCTGAGCGTAGGGTGAATACTGGATCACCATTATTGTCTTGCTTAACAAAAACGCGCTTATACACTACCCCTTCGGATTCGGAGACAATCACATAGGTATCACCTTCTTTGACATCTCGCCAATCAGGTAAGTATTCACCGATGATGATGGTACCTGATTTGAGCGGGAGCATCGAATCACCTTTGATTTCGAAAGCTCGAAAAGTTCCAGAACCTAGCATTGGAAGCTGGAACTTGGGCAAGTCACTGATAAACTCAGGATCTGCATACCCATTTAGATAGCCAGCAGCGGCTTTTTGCTGCTCTACATACTCGATGTTTTCACGGCCAGTGCTATCGACGGTAATCGGTAGTACTCGCAATTTTCGTCCTTCTACGTCTACTCTTGCCTCAGCAATAGAGCTTCTTAGTTCTTCCTCAGTATATTGAGAAACATCCTCTTTGACGAGCATGTCGATAGAAACATTAAAGAAGTCTGAGATTTTTTCGAGGGTCTCATACTTTGGAGTAGCGCGGCATTCTTCATAGGCTCCGATGGAAGAACGACGGATTTCTAGATGATTAGCGAGTTCCTGCTGCGTCAAACCTTTGAGCTTACGCAGATATTTTAGATTTTTACCGATAACCAGTTTGTCTTTTTCGCTCATGACAGGCAGGATTAGTTTTACAATTAACTAAATGAATTAGCAGTTTGAGTTAATTTTTAGCAAAGTATAAAAAGTTTAGTAAAAAACTAAAATAATTTGTGTTTTTTTCGCTTTTTCAGCCTCAATGCCAATAGGTTAAGCTAAATCAGCGGAAGTATTACCTGAATTGCTGCCATTTTTGGCTTTCACTGACAAGTCTTTACATTTTGTTGAATCTTGAAAATATAGGAATTGAGTTTAGTGGTCGTTGGTTACTCAAAAATGCCACCTATCAATTCTTGCCAGGAGAAAGAATTGGTCTCATCGGCCGCAATGGCGCAGGCAAGTCGACCTTGTTGCGCATGATCTCTGGTGATATACACCCCACAGAAGGTAATATCAACCGTGCTGGAGGACTTAAGGTGGCCTTTTTTAATCAGGACCTTCTCTCCTACCAAACCGACCGCAGCATCGATGAGGTCGCACGAGACGCTTTTGAGCCCGTACTAAAATTAGGAGCAGAGATCGAAGCTTTGCTCGCTAGGATGGAGGCCGGCGATACTGATGAGGCTCTTCTAAATGAGTTAAGCAGTAAGCAAGAGCTCTTTGAAACCCAAGAAGGTAAACTGATCGACTCTAAAGTCCATAGCACCCTGAGTGGATTGGGATTTAGTCAAGAAGAGCAACATCTCCCCTACCAAACCTTCTCCGGTGGGTGGAGAATGCGGGTACTCTTGGCCAAAATGCTTTTGATGGAGCCAGACATCCTCTTGCTCGATGAGCCAACCAACCACCTGGACTTACCTTCTATCCAATGGCTAGAAAACTATCTACGCAGCTTTAGAGGCACAACCATCATCGTCTCGCATGACCGCTTCTTTATCGATCGTATGGCTCAGAAGATCGTAGAAATCAGTTTTCAGCAACTACAGGTTTATAATGGCAACTATGCATACTTCATCAAAGAAAAAGCGCTCCGACACGAGCAGTATATAAAAGAATACGAAAACCAAAAGAAGTATTTTGCAGAGCAAGAACGCTTCATCAACCGCTTTCGCTATAAGGCCTCTAAAGCGCGACAAGTACAGAGTAAAATCAAGCAGCTAGAAAAAATCGAGCGCTTGCAGCCCCCTGAGGAGGAGACCATGGGACTCAATATCCGATTTACGATGAAGGTACGCTCTGGTAAAGAGGTATTGCGACTCAAGGATATTCATAAGGCTTATGAAGAGAAGCTCATCCTCAATAACGCATCTGCCACGGTCATGCGAGGGGATAAGATTGGTTTGATAGGGGCTAATGGATTGGGTAAGTCGACCTTATTGAGGATCCTTGCAGGAACGGAGCCTCATGAGGGAGAAAAAGAGGCAGGCTATCAAGTGCAGGATTCCTTTTTTGCTCAGCATCAATTAGAGGCCCTCAATCTCAAAAACAACATCCTGCAAGAATTAGAGGAAACTGTCAAGGACCGTACTGAGACTGAAATAAGGAATCTGCTGGGTTCTTTTATGTTTACGGGTGAGGATGTCGAAAAGAAAATTCACGTCCTGTCTGGTGGAGAAAAATCGCGGGTTGCCCTAGCGAAGACCTTGGTTTCGGAAGCAAACTTTTTGTTGCTAGATGAGCCTACCAATCACCTTGACATCCAAAGTATCCAGATATTGGTTGAGGCTCTTAATGCCTATGAAGGCACCTATGTACTAGTTTCGCATGATCGCTACTTCTTGGAGCAGGTCAGCAACAAAATCTGGTATATAGAGGATCATCAGGTCAAAGAGTATCCTGGTAACTATACCGAGTACTCTGAGTGGAAGGCCCGTCAAGAAGCAGCACTCAACGCTAGCGAAACGCCTCAGACAAGCGTTCCGCGAGTAGCGGTAAAAAAAGAAGAAAGTACTCCACAAACGGCCGGCCTCAGCTATCAAGAGCAAAAACAGCGTAAAAATCGGATCAAAAAGCTAGAGCGCGACCAAACGACTGCCGAAAGCAAAATCGAAGCACTAGAAAAACAGGCGGCTGATTTAGAATTAAAAATGGCAGATCCAGCCATCGCGACTGACTTTGACCAACTTCAGGCCGTCCAAAAGGAATATCAAGAGACACAGCAGCAGCTCGAAACCCAAATTGAAGCTTGGGAAGCCATATTGACAGAACTAGAATCATATGATTAAGGAAAGCACACCTGACATCCCTGATACCCCCACTCCCATTCAAACTCCCAAAAGTATTTGGCGCTTAGCCTGGGAGGAGTTAGTTGATATCCTTTATAGGATCGTCAATCTTAGGGATACAACAGATATCAAAAAGACCATTGACAATATTCGCAAGGGCGTAGAAATCCGTGGCTATAATGTTTGGATTTTGGCTTGTGCGGCTATGTTGGCCTCTATCGGCTTGGATCGCAATTCTTCTGCCGTCATCATCGGCGCCATGCTTATTTCGCCCTTGATGTCGCCGATATTGGGGATTGGGCTTTCGATGGGAATCAATGATCGGGAGTATTTGGTGCTTTCGCTCAAAAACTTTGCGATTGCGATGACGGCCTCCATTTTGGTGAGTACGCTTTATTTTTTGGCAACCCCCTTAGGAGCCGCAACCGAAGAAATCCTTTCGAGAACTCAACCCGATACCTTAGACGTACTGGTAGCAATTTTTGGCGGAATCGCGGGGATTGTGGCGGTTTCGCGTAAAGAAATGACCAATGCCATACCGGGAGTAGCGATTGCCACTGCCTTGATGCCTCCGCTTTGTGTGACGGGTTATGGACTTGCCAAGGGAGAGTGGGATATTTTTGCCGGAGCTTTTTACCTGTTTTTTATCAACTCCGTCTTTATTGCGCTTTCGACCTATCTGATCGTACGTTTTTTGCGCTTTCCCTATATCGACTTTGTTGATGAAAAGACAAGAAGGAGAACTACGACTTTTATGTCTCTTTTTGTCTTACTGTTGATCATTCCCAGCTTTTGGTTTATGGTCAAAAGTATACAGCACCTGCGTCGCAGAACGCGTATCGAGAACTTCATCGAACTGAAGATCGAAGATGAAAAGCATCGTGTAACCAATTATGATTATGCCATGCAGGGGGATAGTCTTTGTATGCTGACAATTGCCTTGGTGGGGCCAGCGATTGAGGAAGACTCTATCGTTCGGCTGGAAGCCTCCCTCGCCAACTATCAACTCGAAGATACTAGGCTGACCATATTGCAAAGCCCAGAAAGCATCGATGAGCAAAGTTTGACCTCTCGCACTACCCTAGAAACGCAAAAGGCCATGCAGCCTCAAATAGAGCAATTACAGGCCCAAATGGACAGTCTTAAAGGCCAGATTGTACTGGAAGCAGGCGAAGAAATCAGCTGGCCTGAACTGGTACCGCAAGTCAAGAGTCTCTACCCAGAACTGGAAAACTTTTCCTTGGGGGAAATGCAGCAGACCGAGTTTGGCAGTAAGTCGGATACAGTTTTGACGGTGCTAGCTAAGTGGAAGCGTTCGCTAAGAGCGTCGCAAAGAAGAGAAAAGGAAAAGCAGATGGGACGTTGGCTAAAAACAGAATTGGCTTGCGATACGGTGATTGTAATTAGCCTCCCTTAGGAATACTCAAAAAAAGGGGGTTACATTTTTTGAATTCCTTAAGGCGATTATTCTCCGATGGTCTTGATCTTTTGCAATAAGCCATCAAAGTGAAATTTGTAACGACGCGCAGATTCGGCATTACCTTTTCGCTCGTGTGCTTTGATGATATTGCGCAATACTCGCAAAACGATTTCGTGCGTATTGGCTCTGAGTCGATCTAGGGCAGAGCCTGGGAGCTCCATAGCCTTGGACAATTGTTCTACGCTTTTGGGATGTAGCGCAACTCCTTGATTAAAGACATCAAAAACGCGGCTGCCCTCAGGCGTGTCGGCCATGACCATGAAGTGGCCCGGCATATTGAAGCCATTGATTTTGATCCCGAGGCGTCGCCCTACCAATATTGCTAGGCAAGAAAGACTAATCTGAAGCCCTTCCTTTTGTAGTATCACCTGTACCAGATTGCTGTTGCGGGGGTGGTAGTACTCCTTCTTCGGAGAACGATAAGCCTTGGTTCTAAACAGGAAGCGCATCAGTAGGGGTACTTCCTGCCTGAGGTTCATGAGTCGAAATTCGTCGGCGAGCTCATCGAGCAATGTCCGCAGGTCGGGATCCTCGATACGGGACTCAAGAATCGCTAAGGCATAGAGCGCATTTTCAAGGGCAAGTGATTCGTCCTCTTCCTCCAGCCATTGGCCCCAATAAATCTCGAAAGTCTCTAATTTGATCTCTTGCCAGATAAGTTCTAGTTGCTGCTTTTGGACAGCAGTCATTTCTAGCCAAAGCGGGGCAATCGCGGTTTTGAAAACAGGCCCCAGCTTCTTGAGGGCTTCTTGTACCTCCGAACGCACGACTTCTGACTCGTCGTCCAACAAATCGAGCAAGAAGGGTACATTTTTGAGATCGGTCATGTTCTCTACTAAGTAAAAGAGACACTGCCAAAACAGTGCCTCTTCTATCGGTGGGTGGCTAATGGGGCTCGAACCCACGACCCCCAGAATCACAATCTGGTGCTCTAACCAACTGAGCTATAGCCACCATAAATATTGGTTTGCAAATATATAGATTCCTCTGTGATCTGCAAAAATGGAGGCGAAAAAAATGTATTTTTTTGCGCCTCCATTACTTTCGATTTAGCGGAATAGCGTTACTGTTCCTGTTCGGTTGAACTCGCTATTGTCTTCCCCTACTCCGGTAACAACAAATACGTAAACCCCTTCTGGTACAGGGCGGCCTTTGTAAGTACCATCCCAGCCAGCTGTCAGGTCAGGCGAACGATAAAGTTCTTCTCCCCAGCGATTGAAGATGATTAATTCTCCGACGCGGGCGTTAGGAGCAAAGACTCTGAATTCATCATTATTGCCATCGTTGTTAGGCGTAAACGCATTAGGCGTAAAGACTACCGGTCCGAAGGTCACACAAGCCTCATTGGAAACGGCTTCTTGCGCGAAGTTGCCCGTTTCAAATGCTCTAATGCGATAACAATAGGTAGCCTGGAATAAAGTTGAAGTTTGATCTTCGTAAACGCGGGTTCCCGCTCCAGTTTGATCCACAACCTCCCAGACACCTGTCTGATCATTAAATATTTCAATCTGATAGTTACGTACTCCGTTGAGCCATTCTTCATACTCAGACCAGATCAATACGGGTATTTTACCACTAGGATCAATCGCAGCGCTAAGCAAGATAGATTTCCCCAAACGACCAAGCACCGATATATCACCACATTCATCCAAAGCAAAGACTCGATAGTAATAAGACATTTCGTCTACGGCTACATCATTATCCTGATAGGAAGTCTGGGTCAGAGGTGTTGTAGTCAAAGAGTCCCAGCTGATACCATCAATGGAGCGCTCTACATAGTATTCACTAGGACGGTATCCACCATAATCTGTCCATGAGACATCAATAAAGGTATCCATCACTACTGTGGTCGTCAGGATGTGAGTAGACTCTGTCGGTAGTGGGTGGAAGGGAGCATTTGCATCCAAATCAGAAAAAGAGCGTTCGTCTGGGTCAGTGCCAATCGCTCTGACGCGATAGCCAATCGAGTCAGAACAGAAAGTCTCTAGATCTGTAAAGGTCAAGATATTGCCCGGAACCGCTCCAATTTGGGTTAAGTTGGCGGGATCATAATCTAGCGCACGGTAGATTTCATAAGTAGTAACTGGATAGCCCACATAATCAGACCAGTTTAAGATCAAGGCATCCGTTCCAGATGTAACCTCAAGATCAATGGTGCAATGCTCTTCTGTAAGATTGAGCAATGAGTATTCCAGACAATTGTTTTGTACCAAGACTTTATAACAGTAGGATTGATTACTGAAATTGAGACTTGGATCACTATCGATATAGGTAATCGTCAACTGATCCGTGATAGTCGCTACTAATACTGGTGCTCCAGGCCCACTGGTTCTGTAGACTGCGTATTCGACGAAGTCATTGCCTGGATAAGCTCCCCAAAGAATTTCAGCGCTATTGTCATCTACGACAGTAACATTCCGCATTTCGATAGGGTCAGGAGTAACACGCGTGTTTATGGTTACATCGAGAGAATCTGAGACATCGGTACATCCCTCACTATCAGTAATGGTCAGGATCATTGCATAATCCCCTCCTACCGTAAAGCTTTGGACGAGACTATCTTCTGTGGTAGTGCTGCACACAACGCCACCAGTACCCAGATTGACCAGACACCACTCATATTGAATTACGGTACGATTTGTATCGATCACTGAGCTATCTGCAAAAAAGGTCAGATTGACTGGATTACAACCAAATACTGTATCAGCATATACAATTGCCTCAGGATGATTGAGGACAATGTATTGTTGCTTGACAACTGTATCGGAGCAACCCAAATTATCAGAAACAATCAGAGTAACATCAAAAGTACCATCATTGAGGTAGGTATGGGTAGGGTTTGCCGTTCCCGTCAAGGTATCGCCATCCCCAAATATCCATGTATAACTAATCGGAGGTAAGTTGGTACTACCATCATTAAAGGTAACCGTAAAAGGAGCACAACCGGTAGTATCTGTAGCGGTAAAGTCCCCAATGGTTCCTTCATATGAAGTCAAGGAAGTGATAGCAGTATCGACACAGCCGTTAAGGTCTTCAACAGCCAAGGTAACAGTAAAGATACTGTCTTGTAAATAGGTATGGATTGCATCTTGGGTAAAGGCCGAATCACCATCACCAAAAATCCAAGTCCATGCACTTAGTGTTGTATCTCCTTCAATCGAGGCATCTAGGAATGGCACTTCAAATGGCAAACAACCGGCAGAGTCTAGAGGCGCAATTTGCGCCTGAGGTAGAACAAAAATTTGGGTACTATCTGGAGAACTGATGGTCGTTTGGCAACCATTATTATCGGTCAATACCATTTCAGGGAAATACTTTCCGGGATTGCTATATACCAAGCAGGTAGTCAAAGTATCTTGCACACCAGATAAGCTACCAAAGACCGCTGTATTACCATCTTTCCAGTCTACTAAGGCAACATCAGTATCTGTCAGAATCGCTTCTACACATACCGAATCTCCTAGACAAGCGCTTGGTGGTTGTACCACAAAACTACCAAAAGGTCCGTTGAGCTGGATATAATCCTGCACGGTAACTGTATCTCGACAACCGTCAATGTGAGTTGCAATCAGACTAACATCAAAGGTGCCAGGAGTAAAGTATACATTTTGAGGATTCTGGATATTACTAAAGTTGATACCTGTACCAAAGTCCCATTGCCAAGCACCAACATTACCTATGGTAGTATCTGTAAAGACCGTCGTCAGCGGCGGACAAACCCCTATCCTCGGTGTTCCAGAAAAACCAGCTTGGAAAAATTCTATATAAATAAAATCGTTGCGCACTAGCGTATCCGAACAGCCATTGGCGTCAATCACGATAAGGCTCACATCATAACTACCGGAATCAGCATAGGCATGAGTAGCAATAGCCAATGTATCCGTATTACCATCTCCAAAATCCCATAGGTAGGTCAGAGGTCCTACCCCTACGGTAGTGCTGGTAAAAGTCAAATCATTACCGGCACAAGTAGTATCATCATCTACCGTAAAGTCGACCACTGGCTGTGTCACAATGACCGCTGCGGGAATTGTAATGGTATCGCTACAGCCTTGGTTATCTGTAACCGCTAAAGTAACATCATAGGTGCCCGCAGTGGTATAGATATGATTCGGATTTTGCTGATTTGAGATAGGTGAGCCATCTCCAAAATCCCAAGACCAGCTCACGGCAGTCGATAGACTACTTGTAAGCGTACTATCTGAAAAGCTTACTGCTAAGGGTGGACAACCAAGGGAAGGGGTTACGCCAAAATTAGGGTAAGTCCCATACACTTCTATATAATCAGAGCGTACCAAAGTATCTCGACAACCCAGGTTATCGGCAACTTGTAGTCGTACGGTATAAAGTCCAGTATCCTGAT
>JBCAWW010000100.1:0-10506 GCA_038534415.1 Bacteroidota bacterium
CAATTTAACCCATTAAAAACAAATGTCTCAGTTCAAAATGAAGTGCTTTTTTAAAGGATAATGAACACTTCTAATTTTAGGACTCCAATTTTAAGGAAATGAAGATTTACTATATTGTGCGCCACATAACCAATAAAGGCACACATGAACACATTTTCTTCTTTTTCCCTTTGGGGAACGCTTATCCTTTTCTTTTCGGGCTGCTGCCTTGCGCTATTGCCCCAAGCTCCCGTCCAAGCAGATGTTGGACTAAAAGAGGGCCTACATACGACCCAATATAGTGATGGTAGTCCCAAAATGAGCGCGAATTATAGCGAGGGAATCTTTGATGGAACCCTAAAGAGCTGGTACCCCAATGGGCAGCTCCGCTATGTCCGAGAATACGCTGCTGGAAAAAGAATTGGCCTCGAAACCGTTTATTATCCAGATGGGCAAATATACCGCCTAAGCAATCTCAGCCTAGGAAACTACAAAACCTATCATCCCAACGGCAAACTCAAAATAGCCCACGATAGTATTGCCAATGATAGTACCCACTACTACTACCGCTGGAATTCGGCGGGTGTATTGATCGAGTCAGTGCCGCTTGTCAATGGCAAGCAAAATGGCCCCCATCAATGGTGGTCTGCCAAAGGTATCCTCAGAGCCAAAGGCACTGAAACAGAGGGAATCCGAACGGGGCTTTGGGAATATTTTGATGAACTCGGAAACTTGGTCGAATCTCATGACTACGGTAAAGGTACTCCCATCCAGCAGCAACAGTATGCAATCATCAATGAAACTGTCCCCAACTATAGACACGATGGCTACTCTTATCCCGCCGAAAATGATAATGTTTTTGGGACAGAGGAAACGATATTAGATTGGCCTGGAATCAACGACTATTTTACCCCAGCTGAAGAGGCTGAGACTGAGGAGCCCAAGCCTATCAATATGGGAGAGGTGCAAAGGTTCATCAGTTATCCGCAAGCGGCTCGTGAAGGAGGGATAGAAGGAAATGTGGTGATGAGAGTGCTGATTAATACTGAAGGAAATGCGGTCGATAATCGGGTAATTACCCAGGTGTCCCCTGTATTGAGTAATCAGGTCGAATTTTACTTGATGGATCTCAAATTTAGCCCCGCCAGTATTAATGGGGAGGCGATTCCTTTTTGGGTCAATATCCCTTTCAATTTCAAGCTCCTCAACTAAGCGTTCCGCGCAGCGGTAATCCCTAAAATGACCCCAATCCCCTCAATAATGAGGAAAAGCCTGAGGCAATAGAGGCGACTGCAGCTGTCCTTAGGGAGAGGTTTTGCCTATGATTACTGCTGCGCAGAACGCTCAGTCACAGCTTTTTGCCCGGATAGTCAGTATTCTGGAAATCTTTATCTGACAAAGACGATTAACGTAAGTCCCGGATGATTGTATGGGAGTAGGGGAGGGGAGCCTGCTGCGCAGAACGATTTTCCTTTTGTCTCTGGACTTGATATAGCTTGAAAAAAACTAAGCCTAGGATTATCACCAATAAGCCAAGCAATGCGCGCAAGGCAAAAGAAAAATCTGCTTTTTGCCCTTGCTGGCTGAGCACAAATTGTCCCTCTTCAATCACCACATTTGCTTGATGCTGATTGTACTCATTGAGGATAAACTGTTTTTGGGTAAGGCCTCTTTTGATTAAGATCAGGGCATTTTGGCTATGGTGAATATCTTCGAAGCTGCTGTTTTGAATCGATAGGGCTTCGAGCTCATCAGGCATCCCTTGCAGCATAAAAATGACATTGCTTTCGTGTCCTAGTTTGACGATAGGATTTCGCAAAAGGAGGGTGTCCCCCTGATTTGCCACGATCCCTAGTTTGTTTTGCACATGCCGGATGACCAATGCCTGAAAATCTTCCGGAGATTGATATTTTTCCTCAGGATAGTGAAGTTTGATTTCTTGTTCAAAGGCACTCAAGGAGGCCCTTACTACTACGGACCATTGCTTGTCAGCCTGCTCAATCAGCATGGTGGAGGAGAGGTCAGGTTGATGGGCTTGGAGGCCAAGATTGGCCCAACAAAAAAAGAGAAAAGCGATCCAATACTTCATGTTTATCAGAGAGTAGCGAAATAAAAAGTATTAAACACAGAGGCTCAAAGGGCCCTTTTCGTGTCCGAAGGAAGCATTTCATGCCTCTGTGCTCTCAAACTATTGAAAAAGGTATTTTATTGGGGGCATGCTTTCCTATGCAAGAGAAAAGACTGCCAGGCTCTAAGTGGAGTAGGAAGTATCCAGTATTTTCTACCAAGAAAAACTAGGGATGCTAAAAGGTCGGTTGCTGACTGCCTCCCTACTCAATGAGGGCTTACGACTTAATTGGCGTAAGCACCATTGAGACAATTGATAAAGTTGTTGGTGCCAGGGGCATCCACGTGATAGTGATAACCACGGATTTCATCATAATGTCCTCTGCATGCATCTAGATCGGTGGGTTCGTTTCCTGCTTCATCAAGCAATGCGTATAAACCATGCCCATCGATAGCATAACCAATCATAGGCGCATGCCCATCAGCTTGAGCAATCTCTGTGCTGATACCTGTGGCAGCATGATAGTGATAACCCGCGGCGAGGTTAATATGGCCTCCTGCATCATCAAAAGGGGCAAGTGTATACGCGCCTAATATCGCATCGGTCGGCGCAGCGGCGTCAAAGCGAACTCCGTTGAAGGCAATACCGCGTACACTGGGTCCGGTTTGGGCTTGGCCTGGAGGACCCATGCCGCCAAATTGGATCGCACTAGCAGATTTAACAGGTATGATCGGAATCAAATAGGTCTGCGTAATATTGGCGACATAAGAGGGGAGACACTCCACACAAAAGTTTGCGTACTCCGGCCCAACATTTGGATTCGCGGCATCTGCGCATTCGGTTTCGGTCTCGGTAGTGTAGATATCCCCATTGCTATCGTACATCTGCCAGTTACTATCGTTATAAAAGCTAGCTAGGTTTTGGATAAAGGCACCATCCACACCATATACTTCGCCGTTTTCTAGCCAAATACCACCTTTTTCTGCTCCATCAGCAATATTATCCGGACACCAGGGTCCCATATTATGGTCAGCAGGGGTACTCGAACTGACGATTTGATAGCATTCGGTTTCTGTGCCATCTGAGAGCGTACAGTTTACTTTGGTGATCGTCTGCCCATCGCTCAGAAAGTGGGCTAAGTCTACCGCTTGGACGATATAGGCATTGTCATCATCGGCATCATTGTCATTGGTGACATAGCCCTCAGGCTGCTCGCATGAATCGAGAGTACTACTGGGATTGCCTAAGCTATCGCCATCTGCGTCCTCGTACCAAGTTGTCTCAGTACAGGGCTCGTCTGGCGTGCAAGAATAGAAAAGTAAAAAACTGCATGATAGTAGAAAAAGTGCTTTCGCAGAACTCGACATAAGGCTAGATGATTTGAAGATTCTCATTATCTCTTAGAGAACTTGCAGTTTGAAAACTTTTGCTAGCGGGAAAATTCTTGCGTTCAGGAAACCGAAACCAAGCGTTCGGCGAAGCCGGCTAAATGATAAAAATCATCTACCGTTGGATAAAAAGGCCGTTTTTATAGCAGGAATTTGAAGAGGAGTGCTTCAAAAAAATGAATATTATTTGTAGATTTGTATTCGACCTTTTCAGCCAGGGTCAACAGCCGTTATTTACGTATAATTTATTCGTTACTGAACAAAAACGCCCATGTCCAGAACAATCTCTCGCGCCCAGAAGATTGAACTGCCTTCCCTACACGATGTATTTGAACTCAAAGAAGCCATTCCTAAGAGTAAGGGCGAAGCTATGTATTGGCAAGTCAAAGGTTTATACATACTCGACAAGAAGGCTCGTTTGCTTTGTGGCTTGACCAATGCTAATGAGGCAGAGGCCAAAGCCTACACCAAAATGCATCTAAAACTTCGCCCATATTACGAGGGACGAGTTTATGTCAGCGCCTTAAACCACGCCCAAGAAGGTCTGTATTTTCACCGTGATCAGATTGAGGAACAAGGCACTTTGTTGAGTGAATTTTATGAAAGCCCTCCAGAAAAACTCAAAATTGAGGACCTAGAGCTGATTCATCGAATCTATACCGAGATGCTTCGCTTTAGGGATGATTTTGGTTTGCAACATCCTACAATACAGCCCAAGGATGTACTGATTCTTACTCCTCCCAAACTGAGTATTGGGCAAAAATTGGGTTTTAAGCCTAAGTACGATGTCTTATTCCTCAATTTTTTACCGACTGATTTAGACCTAGACCTGGAAGAATGCCTTCATAATATGCTGGCAGACCTGATCGGCCCCGCCTATCTCAACGAATTTAATCAGCCCTCCTAAACAGCCGCTATGACTATGCTTAGTCGCATCGAAACCATTGAATTAAGTCTGAAAAGACGAAAAAGGAAACGCAGCCTTGTTTTGCTGCTTGCTGGCCTCATCCCGCTTTGCCTTAGCATATTTTTGATGACTGAGCGTTCATCGAAGATGTCATATGTCGCCTCTGTGCCGGTAGTCCCAACTGCCAATAAAGAAGTAAAAAAACTCGTCGAGTCCCCTGCTCCTTTGGTCGTCGATACCTTGGTCAGTATGGATTCTAGTATGATTACTGCTGCGCAGAACGCTTCCCCTGATAGCACTGCCCTTGAGCAAAGCGAAAAGTCAGTTAAAAGCCCAGAAAAAGCCTTAGCCCTAAAGCTGCCTACTCCTGAAACCAAAATAGTAGAAGCTCCAAAACCACTTACTGCAGACGCGTCCACCGCTAAGACAAACGCGCCTAAAGAAGCAGAATACTACATCAGTATGCCAGCTTATGAGGCTTGGTCCCTCAAGCGAAAAATGGACCTAATGCGCAATGGTGCCTACAGTCCAAAAGATAAATCCGATCTGCGTCGCCATATCACCCAGCAATTTGTCAATCGTAGCCGCGCGCGCGTCAGTGTGATTGGCCAAGGGGCCAATGGTAAGCGTGAAACCCGATCTTACCCCATCGGGATGTACCTCGATCGTCTCGAAAAAAAGCCAAGATTGCAGTTTCGTTTAGTCGAAAAAGTAAGCGAAGGGGGACAGTTGTCGGGCCTGGTAGTCAAGGAATAAGGCCTCTCAAGCCTAATATGATCTTTTCTGGATAAGTAATTCAATCAAATATTTGGAGACTCCCCAAAATTCACATAACTTGTGTATGTGAAATTGGTTGACCAATTGCCAGTTGACCAATAGGGGCCAAACTACTACACTATGTCCAAGTCTAGTCTGCTGAACAATTTTACTGAAATAAAGATCGAAAGTCCGATCGAAAAGATTATGCGTCAGATCAGGAGCCTGATCACATCTGGTCAACTGAACCCTGGCGATAAACTTCCATCGGAAAGGAAATTAGCAGAGAAATTGGGCGTTGGTCGTAGTCACGTGCGTGAAGCCATCCGCAAATTAGAGTTTTATGGTATTCTCAAGACCATGCCACAAAACGGTACTATGGTTGCCGGTATCGGTATCACCGCTTTGGAAGGCCTGATCTCTGACGTACTTAAGCTCGAAGATTCTGATTTTGCTTCATTAGTAGAGACTCGAGTTATACTAGAGGAAAAATCTGCTCATTTGGCCGCTCTACGCCGCACAGATGAGGATTTGAAAAATATCGAAGCAGCACTCGCCGCTTACGAAGTTAAAATTGAAGAAGGAGGACAAGCAATAGAGGAAGACTTGATGTTTCACCTCGCAATTGCAGAGGCCTCTCAAAACTCGGTTCTGAAATCCTTGATGTTGATCATCACGCCTGATATCATCTACAGTTTCAATCAACTTGAAATCTGTAAGAACACGAGTATTTATAAAGCATTGGAAGAACATAGACTGATCCTGAAACACATTGTAGATCAATCCCCAGAACTAGCTGCTGAAGCTATGCTAAACCATTTGCATGACGTTTCTGAATACAGCGATTCATTACGTAAATAACTACTATTCACCTTTTAAAAGATTACTACTAATTTTTCTTAAGGACTAACTAACAACAAAGCTTGCAGGAATTTGTGAGTGGGCTGCGAAGGGATGACAAGCGAATTTTATAGATCTGTAATGGCATTGAATCTTGATTCTACCTTCTTTGTTTCAAGAGCTGCGATTCCTTTTTTCAAAAAAGGAGCGCATCCTACCATTATCAATTATACCTCTATCGCTGGTTGGAATGCTGGTGGTGCTAGTATAGATGGTACTTCAAAAGCAGCAGTGTATGCTATTACTAGAGCATTGGCAAAAGACGAAACAGGATATGGGATCAAAACTTATTCGTAAAGAGCTGCTAGCGCAAAACGCTTACGCTCAAATCAAAGAGAAAGTAGTACATGCCCTCAATCTTATAGCGGAGATTAGAGGATAATTAAAGTAGTTTATAGTAATTTTTTCACGCGATGTAAAAGGGCGGCCCGCAAGGGTCGCCCTTTCTTATAAAACCAAACTTATGAGAAAAAGAGTGTCATGAGTTGATCAATCCTCGGGATAGGCCACGGCAAAACGCGCGTTCATATCTTCGAGCTCGACATAGTTTTCTTCATTGCCAATCTCAAATAGACGGCACTGAAAACTCGCATCTATTTTGACGGTGGGCTGCCCGTCTGCATCCTCTTTATAGGTTTCCCAATCCAAGAGCTCAAAAAAACTTTCGTCAGGTTGGCCTTCAAAATAGTCAGTCGTATAGCTTCTCCCTTGATCGTCGGTATACACAATGTAGATCCGACGTAATTCGGGAGTGGGATTGGCGGAGCGATAAGCGATATAAGAAGCACAAGTCTCACTCGGCTCAGAGTAAATATTTTTGATGTCGCAGCAGACTTGCCCGTCAGCACCAAATAAGACCATTTTGACCTCATAAATGCCTGGAAAGTCATAAGTGTGGGTGAGTGAATAAGCGCCTTGCGCAACGCTTCCATCCCCAAAACTCCACAGCACAAAAGGAAAATCTTGTTCGATGCCATCATAAGCCACATCTAATTCGACTTGGCTATTTCCTTGGGGGGTGGCGATATACTCAATTTCACATTGATTGAATCGCTCTCCGGTAGCGACCTCATTACGACTTTGGTCGGAGCATCCATTCGCATCTTTGATGAAGACGCTTACCAAATAGGCGCTGTCTCCCGCAAACTGATGCTTAGGCTCTGCTTCTGTTGAAGTATGGCCATCACCAAAGTCCCACTGATATTCAAAAGGCGGCGTTCCACCCGAGTGGCCCCTAAAACGAAAAGTTCGGCCATCTGGAACGGGGACTTCACCACGGTAAAGGAGAAATTGGTCCTTAAATATGCTGTCCAAATTGACCGGCTCGGTGCTGATATCTCGCTTGTAGTCGCGGATGACGATCTTTAAGTTCTCGCGGCAATCTTTACAGTCAGTGGGACGAAAATGGCCTGAAAACTCGCGTACCGCCTCATCATCAATAGCGTGATCGGTATCTAAAAAATAGTCATCTATGCCGGCCTCGAGTTGCCACTTTTTGCCGTCTAGTCTGCCTTCCACACTAAACAAAACCTCGCCATCAGTCGGCAGAGGCAGGTCTTTACGACAGGATACCAAAGCCAGGCCACAAAAGATTAGTATTAACAATCTCAAGACTGTAAACTTAGCTTGGCTGGCTCTAGCTGGTATATATTGACTGATATTTTTCTCGTTTCTCATCTCTCTTTACTTCAGGTAAAATAGTAGACCCACTTGAAATTGTCTGTCGAAACGGGGGGCTTCTGCGGTCCATATCTCCTCATCAAGCAGATTGCGAAAGCCGTATCTATAGCGCATATCCAAAGCCATGCGCGGGTGCAGATAAAAACGATAGCCGAGCTGAGCCGAATAGTTAAGGGTGCGGAGGCCATAGACGATGCCGTTGCCATTAAGGTCGCTCGTTGTGGCGGGATTGAAGGGGTCCTGTTGGCTTTGACTGAGCGTTCCACGACTAGTGGCCAACCAATCTACGCTGCCCCCAAGCACGAACTCATGACGCTTGAGAGGTCTGAGACTCAACTGTAAAGGGACGCTCAACCAATGTAGTTGCTCGACTTGCCAGCGGATCGTTTGTTCGCGGGCCACAAAGTCAAATTGGCGCCCACTGAGGCTTAAACTAAGCTCGTCCAGACGTTTGTTGTGATATTGTAAACCGCTTTCGAGGGCTAGGCCCGGGCGGATATTGTAGCGAATGCCAAAACTAGCAGTGCTTTGACCAGCTTGTAAACTGCGACCGCTTTCGCCTTGTTGATTGCTTGCGCTAAAGCCTGCGCCTGTTTGCAGGTAGAAGTTGAAGGAAGAAAATCGGTCTTGGTCTGCTTCGGCTTGGTCTGAGAAGGCCCCATTGAGTAGGGCTTGGATGCGATAGTCGCGACTGAGTATTTTTTGGAGCTTATTTATTGTTTTTTCCTGCTGCGCAGAACGCTCAATTTGGGTAGTTAGTGCTTGCGCATTCTGATTAGCAAAGGCCGATAGATTGGTAGAGGAAAGAGGAGGAGTATTGGGTTTTTGGGGCTGGTCTTTTGTGTTGGTAGCACGACGATTGGGCACTTGCTGGGTGGTAGAGGGCCGGGAGCGATTGCTCAAGAGGGGAGAGGAAGTAGCTACCTTCGGTGAACGCTCAGTCGCGTCCTCTTTGAGGATAAGGCGATTGAGACTTGAATCACATTCAGGCGCTGCCTGCGCAAGGATGACTGTTGGATTGGCGTTGAGGTCTGCCAATTGGGAGTCAAGCGTTCCGCGAAGCGTGAAAGCATAAATACCTGTGATAGCTAGGCCGATAAATAGGACTCCACTCAAGAGTGAGAACCAAAGGAAGCGTCTTTTGCGCTTTGCCTCTGCCTCCCAAGCTGCCATTTGACCGGCGGCTTGATCCCAGTAGGAAGCCTGATAGCTAAACTGCTTTTCGGCGAGTTTATCTTCGATAAATTGTTCTAATGCGTCTTTTTCCTTCATGACACCAGTTTTTGCTGCTGACTGAATGTGGTAACCATCTGTTTGAGCCTTTTGCGTGCTTCGGCATAATGCCACTTGACCGTCCCTACACTTATGCCCATCATATCTGCAATCTCTACTTGTTTATAGCCATCTAAGGCGTATAAGTTGAAAACACTACCGGTAACAGGAGGTAAATTTTGTATAAATCGGTATACATCCTCTCCACTAATGGCCGGGTCATACTGAGCAAATCCTCGCTCCTCTGCCGGTAGGTTTTCACGTAGTTCTATTTGGTTTTGGTAGCGCTTTTTGCTCCGCAACTCATCGATGATTGTATTGATTAGTACCCTTTTACTCCAGGCACCAAACGGGATCTCTGTTTTATACTTTTTTAGATTTTTGAGGATCTTATAAAAGCCCAAATTGAGATAACTCATGGCATCGTCTTCGCAACTTGCATAACGCATACAGACAGGCATTAACATGCCAAAACACAGCTCATAAAGCTGGTTCTGAGCACGCCGATCCTTGTTACGGCAGCGTTTGAGAAGTTTCGCGTCGATTTGCGCCATGCAGGAACTAAGATAAAATCCCCAATATTCAATATCCAAGCTCAATGCCAGAGGGTATTACGCCTCTTTTAAGACATTGAGCTTGGTTATTGGACAGCTAAGTTTATTGAATCACTACTTTGATAGGACTCATTGACTCACCATTGACGTTCATACGGAGTAAGTAAACGCCTGCTGGGAGACTAGATACTTTCATCGTTTTGGACTGAGGACCAGCGATCATTCTTTCAGTTTCGTTGATCACAGTCTGTCCAACCATATTTTGTAGGCTAAAGTTTACTTCAGCACTTTGCTTGAGGCTGAGACGGACATTGAGGTCTTGCTCACCAGAAAGTGGATTCGGGAAGACTTGTAGGCTAAGCGGATCGAGTTGGTCTTCGATACCGGTGGTGCCACTAGCAGTTACATCTTCATCAGTAACTTCAAAGTCTAGGTCATTGTGAATCTCAGATCCAGGTGCAATGGTTACGGTATGATACTCTAGGTTACGACCCCACATCTCAATCCAAATATGGTAAGTGCCATAGGCGAGATTGTCGAGTTCGTATTCGCCATCTTCATCCGTAGTAGTGTGCATGACGGCATCTCCTTGATCGTTGGTTACGATGACATGCATCCCTGCGATTGGATCTCCTTCAGCTTTGTTGGCACCTTGACTGACGAGTCCACCGACAAAGCCAGGACCACCTGGATTATTGCCTGGGATGAGGTTGATCTGAGCAAATGGGAAGGTGCTTTGATTGACTACGATCGCATTGTTCCAGAATAGCTCATCGCCATAATAGGTTGGCAAATAGTTGGCGTATTGAGAAGAGGTAGAGTTCAGCGAAGCTTTGATACGATAATCACCGTTTGGCGCGACAAAGAAGAAGAAACCAAAGTTGTTGCTATCACTTACAAAGGTATCCACAGCAGATAAGGTTCCTGCAACGCTATCGTAAACGATCAACCAAGCGGTAAAGTCATCTGCTACTTGGTTGCCAGCCCAAACTTGCCCTAGTA
>JBCAWW010000101.1:0-10501 GCA_038534415.1 Bacteroidota bacterium
GTTTGAGATAGTTCTGAAGAGGGCTATTATCTCAGAGTATAGCGTTAAAGTAGCATCTTTATTGCCCCCTAAATGCGTCCTATTGGGGGGCATTTTTTTGTCACCACTGCGTGGAACGCCTCCCTCACAACACATAATTTTCAAATAGCCGATCCAAAACGGCCTGTGGATCATCTGTCATGCCCGGATGTACTTTGGAGCTTTGGATGATGGTACTCCGCGTGGCAGTCAGCCAACGAAAACGACTCGGCAGATCCAAGCACGCAATGAGGCCGCCTTCTTTTTTGCCTTGACTGATCCAATCCCAACTCTGCAAATAGGTCTCCAATTGTAGCAGGTCTATGTCCTCGCCCAAGGCACTCAGTCGCTTCTGATCGATGTGATACTTGACCTGAAGATACTTTTTCCGCTTGCAAAACAAGATCACCCCTACATTGAGAAACTCTTCTCGTTCCACCCGAGGGACAAAGCGAATCAAAGCATATTCATATACTTGCTTGTCGGGCATCTTGAGCTTCTTTGGTGAGTGAATCTAAATTGGAGAGCTTTTCCATCAAAAACTCCACATATACGTGGCGGCGTTCTCCGGGGGAGTAATCTATCGTCTCATCCTCCAAAAAATCATCTGGCACTACCGAGACAATATCTCTAATCAACTCTCGATTGAGCTTCTCCTTAATGATCGCGGCAGCAGCGTCTAGTTCGGAAGCTCTACTGAGCAACACATGATCCTTGATGGCCGGAAAAGTACGCTTGGCATGCGCCTCCCAATTGTCCCAAGAGTGGTGAAAATAAATCGCCGCCCCATGATCGATCAACCATAGTTCATTATGCCAATTGAGCAAATTGGTGTTGCGCGCCGTGCGATCAATATTGGTGATCATACTGTCTAACAATACTACCTTGGAGGCAGAAAGTGGATCAGCAATCGAAACCGTAGGATCATAAGTCACCGCGCCAGAAAGGTAATGTAGGCCCAGATTGAGGCCTACACTAAACTTAAGCAGGTCTTGAATTTCTTCGTCGGGTTCAGTTTTGCTAAAGGAGTCGTCGAGCTGCATGAACACCAATTCAGGTACTTTGAGCCCGATGGCTCTGGCCAGTTCACCGCCTATCAGTTCGGCGATGAGGGCTTTTTTGCCTTGGCCCGCTCCGCGGAACTTTATCACATACAAGAAGTCATCATCTGCCTCCACTATTGCAGGCAGCGATCCTCCCTCTCGCAAAGGCGTGACATAGCGCACGACCTCCACCGTCCTTATTTCCGGTTTGCTCATGCCGCTAAGGTAGTATTTTCAGATTAGGGAAACAGACTCAAGGGCGCTAAAGATGCTTTTCCGCTGCTCTTACGCTCAAATTCTAGTAACCAATTTTTGCGTTCCAATCCGCCGGCATAGCCGGTGAGTTTGCCGTTGGCCCCAATAATACGATGGCAAGGCACCACGATGGCGATTCGATTAGCGCCATTTGCGGCCCCAACGGCTCGAACCGATTTAGGATTATTGATCAACTTTGCGAGAGCTCCGTAGGTAGAGGTTTCTCCATAAGGGACTGCTGGCAAAGCTTGCCAAATCGCTGTTTGAAACTCTGTACCCGGCATATGCAGGGGCAACTCAAAGCGCTGCCGTTTGCCCTCGAAGTACTCTGCTAACTCTTGACGGGCTTGGCGGATGTGATCATTTTCGCCCCATAGGATGGGCACCCCCAAATACTTTTGCAGGCTAGCAAACTCAGCCTCTAATTTTTCCTTATCGACAAACTCCAACAGACAGATTCCGCGTTCTGTGGAGCAGACAAACATAGGACCAAGTGGCGTAGTCAGGCGATTGATCAATATGGGTGCCTTGCCTTGAGATTGGCTGGGAGATTGTCCCATTAGCTTTTTGTAAGTATAGCCAAAGCCACTCAGCGAGTCATAGCCAGCATCAAAAGCGGCGGCAGTACTACTTTTTCCTTTTTCCAATTCTTGGAACGCTTGGTTGACTCGGCACATCCGTTGATAAGCATGAAAAGTCATTTTATAGTGTTCCTTGAACCAACGTCTGACGGCCTCAGGGCTGATGCCTTGGGCCCGGAGCTCATCATCTGTGATTTTTTGCTTGGGCTTTTGTTGCACCAAAAGGATTGCAGCCTCTACCGCTTCGGGTGCTTGGTGCGCATTTTGGGTGGGTTTACAGATTTTGCAAGGCCTAAAGCCTTCGTCCAAAGCTTCTTTGACCGAGGGATAGAAGTTTACGTTTTCAAATTTGGGTTTACGCGCGCGGCAGGTAGGGATACAAAAGATGCCCGTAGTTTTGACACCTGCATAAAATATCCCCAAATAGCTAGCATCACGCGCTACTAAAGCTTGATAGTATTGTTTTTGCTTTGCGCTAAACTCCATAACAATTGATACTTTGGCTCAAGTTAGCTCAGCGCATGATTTATAAGCAACCGAAAAATTGACAAGTATTTTTTTGTCTATGGATCTCAACCAAATTACCGTTCCTTCCCTCGACCTTGAGCGGTCCATCCCCTTTTATCAAAAGCTCGGTCTCAAGCTCATCGTCAAGGCTTTGCCTCATTATGCTAGATTTGAATGTCCCAATGGAGAAGCTACTTTTTCGCTCCACCAGGTGGCGCAACTGCCCAGTGGGGATGGCATCTATGTTTATTTTGAGTGCCAAGATTTGGACCAACGGGTGGAGGAGTTAGAGACTTTGGGGATCCGCTTCGCGGAACGCCCCTCTGACAAAAGCTGGCTTTGGCGAGAAGCCAGACTCAAAGACCTAGATGGTAACCAACTCATCCTCTATTGGGCCGGCGACAAACGCAAAAACCCACCTTGGCGAATCGATGAAAAATGATTTTTGAAGTGTTGAAGGTTTGGATGGTTGAACTGTTGCATGAGCTACTGCCTAAAGCCCAGCCAATCTGATAAACGCTATCTTCATGCTTCTTTTCTGCTGCGCAGAACGCATTTCGGGACTCACCCACCAGGAACATTCAAACGAGGGCCGCTGGCGGCTACTTATACCAAACTCTAAAAAACTGATGCCAGCGAATACTGGACGAATCATGTTGATTGGCGACCAGTTCGGGATCTTCGCTCCCCTCTTCTTTTTTGTTATGGATATTGGGCAGGACCACCGTCTCAATATTGACAATCATCACCTCTGGGTTTGCCTCAATCCAAAGGTCTATCTCTTTCAAAATATCGTCCAATGATTCGTATTCTGAGGCGGTAAACAAATTTCCTTTGACCAATCGTTCTGGGACAAAATCCTTAAAATTGATAGAATGAAAGGAAATGGCTTGATTGGGAAAGTTCATATAAATTAGGTGATTAGAGAGTGATGATACCGTTTTCGGTCTTGATTTGAGCAGACAATTTATATTGATTTCCCGCTTTCACGGGGAGCTTTATTGCTAGTTTTTGTAGCGCCTCGCGCAAGGCTTGGGCTTGAGGAGATGTGATCTCTAAGGCTTGGAGTTCCCCGACTGAGGGGATAGCCAAACTAGGATGTGGGGACAATCCCCAATCGATCAAAAAGGGCAATCCGCCCTCAAAATCCAGTTCATAGGGGTCGGTGAGTTGCCATTTTAGCAGGCTGCCATCTGGCTTTTGCCGTTGGCCTTGTTCGATCGGGCCAATAGAAATTTGATTTTGCTGGGCGATTTGAAGGCTTTCATGGATGGCCGCTCTGCGAAACGCCCAAGTCGTCAGCCGTGGCCCCAAGGCAAAGTACTGCTCTAGCCAAAGTCCACGTTTGCCGATAGCCAAGCGGGGATCAGGCGCTACCACTTCTAAGTAAATCCCTTTGCCGAGGGACAAAAGGGCGTTGTGCGTTCCCCAAAGGGCATGCTGCCCTCCGAATACGGGTCTCATACCGAGTAAGCCTTCGATCTTATCTATACCAGTCTGCAAATCTGGCACAGTATAGATCAAATGGTCGATACCATCGGCTAGGGAAGCGTGATTGTTCATGTGTATTTAAATGATCTGATTTAGTTCGAAAAGTTGGAACGCTCCAACCTTAGTCAGAAAAAAGGCTCCTTTGTATGATTTAGAATTAGCATTTGGTAATTTACTGCTTCAGCTTAATGGGAAAAACAATGTTTAGTAATCAGGTTCTGCATTTTACAACTGAAGATGCCTATCATGGTTTGGCCGCCGTAAGTGGTATGATGCGTATGGGCAATAATAGTCTCGTACTCGAATATCAAGTAAAAGATGCTTTGGTGGGTATGCTCAAATCAGAACCCAAAGAATTAGTCATTCCCTTTGAAAATCTAGTAGAGGTCGTCTACAAACTCAATTGGGTCGTATCGCGCTTCAAAATCCAGGTCAATACGATGCACATTTTGGGCAAGTTTCCCGTTGGCAAGGAAGGGATCATCTCTCTCAAGATTAAGCGTAAGCAAAAGCAAGCCGCCAAAGAACTCGCCTCTGCGATCAATCTTAAACTCTCAGAGTATCGCCTAGAGATGATGGATAGGGATGATTACTTAAAATAAAATGGGGAAGCGTTCTGCGCAGCAGTGAAAATAGAGGGCCTAAACCTCAAACTGCCGCAAATGATGATCTAAGTGCTTGTACATGCCACTAGACCATTGCTCGGGCGTATAATGACCAAATATCGGGTGAGGCCCCTTCGTACAAGCTTCGGGACCGCCTACATGAAAGCGTTCAAGCAGGCTGACCAAAACACTCCGTTCCGCTTCAAAATCACGTTCGTCTACCACTTTTAAGGGCTTGTAGGTAGGCAAATTTCGTTTAAAGGGCTTGTCATTGTAGTAGCTTTGCTTCATGAAGGGAGCAATCAGCTTGCCTTTAAAATCTTGCTTAAAAATCACATCTCCGAGGGCCATTTCCATCGCCTTGGCACAATGGGTAAGCATTTGGGCCACATTCATCTTGCCCCAAACCGGCGTGGAAGTATAGCTCAAAGCTCCAATCCGATGCAGGATAGCATTGTAGACCTCAACTTGGTAGAGATTTTTCATTTGATCTTGTATTGTTTATCGCTCAAATGACGCTGCATGATTTGCAAAAACATCCGTTCCTTGGCTTGATTGGCAAAGGCTCGTTTAGGGATTACATTGGCACTCGCCTTGCTGCGAAAAAGAAAATAGTATTTAGAAGTTTCACGTAGTGAATGGAGCAGATGCCAAGCTAGTTTTGACTCTACCCCTTCTGCTTTGACTTCAACCCCCGCTTCGGACAAACTATACTTTACTTGCTCCAATTGAGAACGCACCTTATTGAAATTGCGTTGATTGCTGATGCGCATCACCATGGGCAATACGAGAAAAAAGATAACAGGCAGCACCAAATGTCCTAAGATGGGTTGAATATCTTGGCCCATGAGCCAAAAGAGGCCAATCTCAAGGATAGGAACCAAACCGATCAGCACAAACCACCAATAACGCCGGTAAAACATATAAAATTTAAAGGCCAGCAGGTCCTTGGCCAGCATGCGTACGTGTATCTCAAAAACTTCCATCTAATCTTTATTGAGTCTCATCCCGATTTGGATGCCCGCCAACATTCCTAGTCCCATCCCAATGGATCCTAAACCAAAAGCCTGGGTCTGATCATATTCGACATAGGTACCGAGAAGCAGGCCTAAGCCTAAGCCCATGAGGGCAACCGCTAAGAATTGAAAAAAAGGCAAGAAATGAAAGAGTTGCAGCGGTTCTTTGAAATTAAAAATCGCACTCTTCCACTCTGGGGGTTCAAAGTTTTCTCCAAAGGTCCGTTTCCGTATATACATGCGAGACAAAATCAACAAAAGCCCCACCACCAAGGGCATCAGTATCGCCAGTCCTATATTTTGACGCAGCGGTATCGGCTGTGGAAAGACAATCGGCAAGACCGTTACCAACAAAACAAAAAGACTTTTTAGCCAAGCATTCATAAGGATTTGTTGATGTATATATAGGCCTTCTCTGATGATAGTTTTTGCTCCTTTCCTTTTCTGCTGCTTCGCAGAACGCTTATTTGAGCTCACACTAAGCCCTATTCAGAATCTAGCTCTTCTTTCACTTCTCCCGGAAAACTGCACATATAGGGTTCCCCATCGCGGATTCCTTGGCCGCCAAAAAGCGCTTCCTCTCCCATGCGCCAAGTCCGTTGCCATTCACTCTGAGCGATATTGGATTTGCGCGCCTCAATTTGGTCCATATCATCGGAAAGAAACTCTGCTATCAAAGGGATAAAATTGCCATAACGACCTGTATGCTCAGGACCTAAGACAAGATCGGACTCCTCCCCTGCCCCGTATTCATAGACATTGACCGTCAACAAGCGTTGGCCTTTGACGAGATCATATTTGCGTACGAGTTCTTGGGGAAACTGCAACAAGGCCACGGCATCCAATTCATCGGTATAGGCAGCGACAATCAATTGAGGCTCCGTCATCATAATAATAGCCGCCCGACTATCTCCTTCCTGCAAATACGCCGCAAAGGCAGCATCCGGACTACGCCAGCGGATCAACCAACGAAAAGGCCAAGGCCAGCACAAGCGTCGAAAGTACTTAAGCTTTTCCGCATTAAGGCTTACTCCGACAGGATCAGAAGCCCGAGTAAGCGGATCGACATACTGTATTTTTTTACGGCCGAACATATATGCATGAAATTAGGCAATTTTACGTTTAGATGTTGTTCTCTCTTCCCAATGCTTGATACAATTGGATTTATAGACGGCACAACTTAGACTTCTCGCCAGATTCACTTTTTCTCTGGTGGTTTTTTGCGCAATATTTGCTATGCTTCAAACCCAAGCTTCGCCTTCACACTTTTTGTTTAGTGTCGACCTTGAGGACGTCCGCGAGATGATTCCCCACGGCCTGCAGTATCCAGCCAGGGTCCCACAAATGACCCAAAAGTATCTGCACTTTTTGGCCCAACATGAGGCCAAGGCCACTTTTTTTCTGGTGGGAGATATGTTGCGCACCTATCCCGATTTGATTGTAGAGATCGCGGCCCAGGGCCATGAGATTGCTTGCCATACCAATAAGCATACCCATCTCGACCAATTGAGCAAAGATGATTTTAGACGAGATTTAGAAGCTTTTCAGCGCTCCCTCATGGCCTTAGGCCTCCCTCCTACCACCGGTTTTCGCGCCCCTTCCTTTTCGCTTACCGAAAAAACCCAGTGGGTTTATCCTTACCTCAAAGAGTTTGGGTTTAGCTACTCAAGCTCGGTCTTACCCGCTAACAATCCACTATTTGGCTGGAAAGGATTTGGCAATCAGCCACGGATGATCGGCGGCATGCTTGAGATCCCCATGACGCTCCAAAACTTTGGTTTGATCAAGATCCCTATCGGGGGCGGCGTGTACTTTCGCAACTTACCAAACTGGGTATTGCGCCCGCTTTTCAAGCAATTTCAACGCAAGGGCCAGGATGTACTCGGTTATTTTCACCCCTACGATATCGACCTTGAGCAAGATCGCTTCATGCATCCCAACCTCAATGACAGTCGCTTTTTCAATGCCTTGATGTACCGGGGTCGGGCTTCGGTCTTTCCCAAATTGGCAATGGTGATGGACATGGGATTTGAGTTGATTCGTTACGATGCCTTTAGCCAACAGTTTTTGCCTCAGCAAGTATGAGTAAGGCCTACCAATTTGCTCAGATTAGGACGGATACAGCTTCGCTGAACGCTTTGTCACTTTTTCTAGCGAAGGTATTTGAACAGCCCGATTTGTTTACTTACGACTATCTTCATTGGCAGTATGCGGCCAATCCTGATGGCAAGGTCCTTGGGTTTACTGCTTCGCAGAACGCTCAACTCGCTGCCCAATATGCCTTGCAGCCCTTTCGCGCCCAAATCGACGGCCGAGAAGTGGCCTGTCTTCTCTCTCTCAATACTGCCACCGATCTCGCTCATAGAGGGCAAGGCCTTTTTACGCAGCTAGCCGAGCGAAGCTATGCCTTAGCCCGAGCGCTGGGCTATGAACTGATCGTTGGCGTAGCCAATGCCAACAGCATGCCCGGCTTTGTCAACAAACTCGGCTTTGAAAGCTTGGGACCGCTCGAAGTACGCTTGGGAGTGGGCCCTTTGAAAAGCAAAAAGCAACCGCAGCCTCCTCATTATCACCGTCTATGGGATTCGGCGAGCTTAGCCTGGCGGCTACAAAAACCCAATAATCAATATCATTGGCATGCTCATCAATTGCGGACTCCTACTGCTTATCCTCAAATCTCCGCTTGCTTAGGGCATTTTGCAGCCCCCTTGCCTAAGCAGAATCCAAGCTCCGCTTCTCTATTACAACTTTATCTGGGCTTAGATGCCAGCATAGATTTTGGCTGGCGTTATCTAAAGATCCCCCAAAAACTTCGGCCCTCCCCGCTCCACTTTATTTACAAAGTCATAGGCGAGCAGGACTTTCAACTTAGACGAGAAAGTACGCTTTTTCAAGCCTTAGATTTTGATGCCTATTGAGGATTTTAGAAAATAACTCTTAGATTAGCAGTCTCAATCAGCACATCACATTTTAAAACACAATTATGGCAGAAATCAAAGGGCTAGAAGGCCTCACTGACGCTCAGATCAACGCAGAACTCAATCGTGGCGCTAAGTTCGTCGTCTTCGAATATTGTATTTCTATTATCGTTATGACCTTCAGAAGAGGGAGCGATATTTATTTTATCAAATCTGACGAATCTGCAGTAAGCAAAGGGATCGGTTGGACGCTATTGACTTTCTTCCTCGGATGGTGGGGAATTCCTTGGGGACCGATCTATACCATTGGTTCGCTTTACACCAACCTTAGTGGCGGCAAAGATGTAACACACGAGATCGTTAATACCGTCAACGCTCAAGCTGCTTAGGAAAAGTAGAATGTCCAATTTTTAATTGGGCGTTCATACTTGGTTGTTTGACCTCCTATCTACATATCCTCCTTTTTTAAGCATAATAAAACATGGAAGAGGAAAGCAAAAATGACTCCCCTATTTATAGACATAGGGCCGAGGACGAAATTCCTTTTGAAGCTGTTTCGGGCGAAGAGTCGAATATAGAATTGATTTCTCAGCATATTGAAGCGCATGTAGGAGAGATAGATTCGGTGTTTCACGAGTTGATTTCAGACAAAGTCCATATTGACGTTCACTGGGTAAAGCCTAGCGCAGCTAGGCCCTTCCACACATTTGTAACCTCTGGGATGAGCGATCGACCGATGGCTACCCCTGAAGGGATGGAAGAATATCAGTATGCAGAGCTATGCATATTACTGCCAAAGCATTGGGGGATCAATGAAGGCAAATATCAATTAATGGAAAAGGTGTTTGAGGGAGAATACTATTGGCCCATTTATTGGTTAAAATACCTCGCTCGTTTTCCCCACAATTACAGCACTTGGTTGGCCAGTGGTCATACGATTCCCAATGGGGAAGAGGCGGCACCCTTCGAAACAAATACAGGATTAGGCTGTATGCTCTTATTGCCCACAATTTCGTTTTCCGATGCCTTCAATGAATTAACAGTCTCTCCAAATAAAAAAATCAGATTCTATGGATTGTATCCAATCTACAGAGATGAGATGCAATTCAAATTGGAAAACGGCTTGGATGCGCTAATTGATAAATTGCAGGACAAAAATGTGTCCGACATACTAGCGGCAGATCGTCCCAATACTTGTAAAAAGAAAGGATTCTGGGATTTATTCAGATAAAAACCATAATACTAAGACGCCTCAATCACTCCTGAGCTGACCGTTCCGCGCAGCGGTACTACCGCAAGATATCTCGGATAATCTTGAGGTGATGCTCCGTATGGATTTCTAAAAACCGGATGCTTTGATCACGATTGAGTACTCCAAATACAGGGTGCTTAAAATGTGCACGACTAGGCAGTTGCTTGAGCTTATCAATATTGCCACGAGCCTCTGTCAACTGCTGGAGGATGTCTTCCGACAAAATCTGCTCCGGTGGTAGGACCATCTTGGGTGCCTTGCCTACTCCTCGGGGCATTGCCCCCGCGAGGTAAACGGCATATCTGGTAAAACTATAGCTTTTTTTGTATTGGCTGGGCTCTGACTTTTGCAGCGCAGCATAAATACGATTGATCACCTTAAGGCCATGATCAAGATGCCAAGCAACCGATACCTTTGAAACCGTAGTATCGCTGGTGTCTTTGGCAGGGATATGAGATTCCCATTCTAGGAGTTTGTTTTGAATATTTGTCGGCACTTTGGTGTTTTGTTGAGCGCCCAAAGCAATGAAGCTTAAAAGGACAGCAGCGAGGAGTAATATAAAAAGAGGCGTTCTCATAGAGAAAAATATCAAGACCTTTTCAACAAGGATTGCGTTTGAGCAAAAGATACTCGCCTTGTTTTTTAAATTCTCTAATAGAAATACCCGTATACTTTTTAAATGTTTTGGAAAGATGACTGACATCCGTAAAACTCAGCTCATCAGCGATTTCGGTCAGGCTAAGGTCAGAGTTGAGCAAGCGAATTTCGACCAGTTTTAATTTTGTTTTGATGATATACTCTCGCAGCGACATATT
>JBCAWW010000102.1:0-10493 GCA_038534415.1 Bacteroidota bacterium
TTATTGATTTTGAGACTCTATCTAGTTTTACAATCCATCTTTCTTGCAGGCTCGGTGTTTTTTGGCAGATTAGCCTTTTTGATCACTCCCATCAGTCTAGGCATCATCGCCTTAATCCTTTTTCTCATTGCGATCCTCTATATCCGGATCTTACTGATCGGCATTACTGATGGTTGGGACCTCAGTCCCAATGGTGCCTACCGCAATTCGACCGAATGGAGCAATACGGTTCAGTTTACCCTCAGGCCCATACTTGAACAGATATTTTGGTGGACGCTGGCACCCTTCTTTTGGGTAGTGAGCTTTGTACGATTGACCGAAAAAGAGAAATAAGATGGAGTTTAGAAAACAGAAAGGGATCTATCTCCAGATAGCAGATTTTATCTGTGAGAATGTCCTTACCAAAACCTGGCAGGCAGGAGAAAAGATTCTCTCTGTCCGTGAGATGGCCGCTTCGATCGAAGTAAACCCCAATACGGTCGCCCGTACCTACAGCTATCTACAAGACCAAGGCATTATCTATATGCAAAGAGGTATCGGTTACTTTGTCGCCGATGATGCCTACGACAAGACCCGTTCGATCCGGAAAGATGATTTCATCAACCACTTTTTGCCTGAGGTATTTCACACCATGGATGTCCTAGGCATGAGTTTCAAAGACTTGCAAGCATATTATCAGCAACGTTCCAACGGAAAACAAAACAGCAATGAAAACTAGTATAAAAATATTGTGGGTAGGCCTAGCCCTGATGCTTGTTACAGGCCTAATCTTCATTACCTTGATGCGGATGGACTTGCGTGAGATCCTGCCAGAAGATGGCAATGGTGTCGTGATTGAAAAGACCATCTCGATGGAGGAGTTTGCCGGATTTACGGTTCACGATGGCCTCGCGGTGCATTATTTGCCCGCTGACAAGTATGAGATCAAGATCACTACTGACTCTAATCTCTTTAAGTTTATGCGGCACACCATCTTCAATGGAGACTGGCTTCATATTTCAACTACGGCAGAGTTTGGCAATCCGAGCCAGATCGATGTCACGATTTACGCACCGAGTATCAAAGGCCTTCAGGCATATAATAATTCTGAAATAATCTGCGACAGTGCTTTCAAGCAAACTTCTCTCAAAGTCAAGACCGAAAATTCAGCCAGCGCTAGCTTTTTTGCGATCACCGAAAACCTAGAGCTGGAGGCGCGTAACTCTTCCAATATCACCGCTAGGGGTCAGACAGAAGACCTCAATATTATTTCCAATAATTCTAGTCAAATCGATGCGAGTGATCTGCTTTCGCAATATGCTGAAGTAACGGCCAATGGATCTGGTGAAGTCGAAGTCAGCGTAGAGCAACGTCTCGTCTCCAATAGTAGAGCCGGAGGACAAGTGGTTTATACGGGTCCCGAAAGCCTAAATGTAAAATCCGTTGGCAATGGTACTACTAGGCCCAAACGCTAGTTAGGCCGGTTTTCGCCACTCTATCACGCGCAATTTTTGTCTCGCATTCTCTCCCTTCTTTGCTCACTTTTTCCCTTGCTTACTGCTGCGCAGAACGCCGCCAAGCAACTACTCAGACTCATCGGAAAATTATTTAGCAAAGCTGGCATAGGGATACAAATGAAACAGCATGAAAAAATCAGCCTTCCGATTTCTGCTCCTTTTTTTGATTGCTTTGGGCATGAGCTGGGCAATTTATACACTGACTGCCCCTGAGGAGCGCATCGCAAATGAAACAGAGCCCCAGGCTCAACATTGGATATCTTATCAACTCCCAATAGGCTTACCCACCCTAAGGTTTTATTGGTAGGAAATAAAACGTAACTTCTAGAGAATGGCCCTTTTGGCTACTCTCTAGAAGCTACTACTTTTACTACTACTATGTATCAACATCTCGAGCTATCCACTCCCCTGAGTGGTACTTCTCTCAGCGTCCGCAACTCCGACAATACTCAAATTCATACGATCTCTGCCGGCCAAGGCGAGCAGGCGGTCCTATTGGCCCACGGTTACGGATTTAACTCCATGGAGTGGAATGTCATCATGCCCATTTTGGTGAAAAAAGGTTACAAAGTCATCGCCTTTGACCAAAGAGGCCACGGTCAATCTAGCATCGGAGACGATGGGATTAGTTCCAAGGCCATGGCCTCGGACTATGTAGCGATTATCAAGGCTTATCAATTGACGTCCTGCATCATTGTTGGCCATTCGATGGGAGGCTTTTTGACCATGAGGATGTTGTTGGATTATCCAGAACTACAAGGAAGTCTGATCAAAGGCGCAGTTTTGATGGCGACTTTTGCCGGTGATGTATATCGCAAAAACTTCCAAAATCGTATCCAAATTCCCCTCATCAAATCAGGCCTACTCCAAAGCATGATCAAGGTCAAGGCGATTGGCAAAGCCTTTGGCAAGAGTTTATCAGGCAGCAATCCTGATCCAGAACTCCTGCGGGTGATACCCGAAATTTTTACGCAACAAAACCACCATCGCTTAATCCCCATCTTGCAGGCTTTTGGAGATGAAAGCTATTATGAGCGTCTAAGTGAGATCAAAATCCCCTGCAAAATCGTCATCGGCGACAAAGACAAGACGACGCCTCCTTTCCATACTGATGATCTTGTACGCCTTATTCCCAACAGCACGCGGATTGATGTACCCAACAAAGGACACTGCCTCAATGCCGAAGCACCAGAGGTGATCATTGCTGCTATTGAGTCCTTGACGAGGGTTACAGCCTAAAATAAATCACTATTTCATTTGCTGAGAAAAGGCGAAATTGCTTGTCCTCAAAAAGACAATGCTATGACAAAAACTATGCTTTCTCAGTCAGAGATTTTGGCCCAATGGGACCACATCCTTTCCGCTCCTAAAGATTTGGGCAAGATTGATATGTTGGTCATCCGCCGGGAGAGTGATGCCCGTGAAATCAGGCAGGAGGTCTTTTTCTCCGCTCAACACGGTATGGAAGGGGATCGCTGGCAACGCAAAGCCGCGATTGACCAAAACCGAGATTCTCAAATTTCCCTCATGGGGACCCGCATTCTCAGTCTCGTCGCAGAAGGAGATCAGGAACGTATGGCCCTCGCTGGTGACAATATTGTAGTCGATCTAGATCTAACAGAAGAAAATCTCATCGCAGGGGACCGATTGCAGATAGGCGATGTAGTACTAGAAATCACTACCGAAACCCACAAAGGCTGCAAGAAGTTTGCCCAGCGATTTGGGACAGAAGCGCTCAAAGTGATCAATTCCGTTGAAAATCGTCCGCTTCACCTCCGGGGTATTTTTACCCGCATCATTGCTGATGGCTTAATCAGAGTTGGTGATACGGTTCGTAAAATATAATCACTCACTAATTATTTATTACCTCCAGCGCTTTTGCCAATACGACATCCCGACCTTCTAACAGATCACTGATACTGGGAACCATATAAAGGTCTGGCATTACGCCTGCCCCTGGATTCGCGCCTCTATCAACGACCTGAAACTGCACACGGGGTACCGAAAGGCTGATCTTAGAATTAGGCAGTTGCTCATCAGGTCCTACTCCACAAAAAGTACGACGATTGCCCCCACTCTCCTCCCCTATTATGTACCCTCGCAGGCTGCTCTTCAATTGGCCAATGACCGCTCCGCTACAGGAAAAAGAACCACCATTGATCAAAATCACGAGCTCCCCATCGTAAAAGGGAAAGTGAGCTTCGGTCCATTTTATATCCGAAAAGATTTTATCACTTAGCCGAGCGCTATCTGCAACTTGCTCAGACATGACTACTTTTTTGAGTGATTGCACCAAAGAGAAGCGTTCCTCGAGGAGGACGGACAATAAATAACGCCCATTATCAATTTCTCCTCCTTGGTTGTCTCGCAAATCAAGGATCAGTTTTTGGCTCCTCCTTTCATCTATCTCGGCAAAAGCTTGCTTGATCGCTGGTCGAAATTTTTGCCCATACCGCTTTTTCAACACCAAATCATTGAAGCTAGCTACTTTGAGGATAGCCACTTCGCCTTCATAGCGCAATTCGATGCCTTTGGTGGTGTTGCCCTGCTCGGGAACGCTTCTCAAGGGCGGATTGGGCAAGGTGATTTTCTGTCTTTGACCTTCTGAATTCTCGATTTCTATTTCCCACTCCTCTGCTACCTCATAGTGATAATGATAGATTTCATTGAACCATTGGTGCATGATCCAGCGCGGATAAGTATCATTTTCGCCATCGCGTATGATATTGGCCATCAGTTTGGCGACGATTTCAGCAGCCTCGACTTGATTGATACTGATGATTTTATCACCAGCTTTCAATTCTGTATCCGTCACATAAAGCGCGCTCACCCACAGCTTTTCCCAATCCCAATAAACATTAAAGGGCAGGGAACTTTGATTGGTTAGCTGCTTGCGGGTGTAGATATTGGGATAGAAATAAGTGTGTCCATCTTTGATCAAGGATTTGAGTGGACTCAATAATTGATAAAAAGCCAGATCATCCATCGGCTGTGTCAACTGAGCCTCAATCGCGGCAAAAGCGCTATCGATTTCACTGCCAGAAGCATAAGTATATAGACCGGGATGATAACGCTTTAGGCGGGCGCGAAAGAAAGCAAAATCTTCCTGCAATTCCTCCACAGATAAGCGTTCCGCGGAGCGGTGAACCTCTACAACATCATGCGTTTGAAAAAAACTCAACAACAAGCCAAGGCCTAAAAAAAAAGTGGTTTTGATCATTGAAAGCGGATTGTATCACTTCTAAGATAACCAATTCGATGAGCTACGGTAGCAATTTCTAGGCCCTCTTTAGGAGCAATCGGCTCCATATACACCTGCCAACTCGGACTCAGACTGGAATCTGGATGTACGTATTGATAGGCGATACTCGCACCATCGGTTTGGCTAGAGAGGCTGATTTTATCCTCATCACTTTTCATTTCGGTAGCCGCCGTGCGGAACGCTTCCCCTTCTGGCTGAAAGCGCGCGATCAATTCGCTTTCGGGTATGAGGCCGACATCTTTGATTTCAGTCATCCAGCGATCACATTCGGCTCTCAACTCAGCCAGTTTTTCGGCATAAACAGGCTCCTCCGCAAGATTATGGATCTCATGAGGATCGGTCTCGCAATCAAATAATTCTTCTGCAGGGCGGGTCAGACGAAACCACTGCGCTTGGACTGGATTGAGTTTTTCTTCCTCTCTCATCCGCAACAACTCCTGCATGATGGGCATATTTTCTCGATAGTTGAGAGGGAGATAGTACATCTTAGCGGTATCCAGATGACGAATATATTTGAAACGCTGATCGCGGACCGAACGCACTCCATCATAGAATTCATCAAATCGATCGCCTGCGCCATGCACATATTTGCGAGCGGCAGCATTGTGAGGGCCCAAGAAGGCTTGACCTTGCATATAATCGGGACTGGCTTCTCCAGCCAAGGACATCACGGTAGGCATAAAATCAATAAAACTAATCAGGCGATCATCAGTCGTACCGGCAAATGCCTTGTTTGGAAAACGGATCGCCATTGGTACCCGCATGCCCGAATCATGCAACAGTCGCTTTTGCCGAGGCAAAGGTCCCCCGTGATCTGAATACCAAAAGACGATGGTATTTTCGAGTAAACCATCCGCCTCAAGCTCCGCTAGTATCTCCCCTACTCTATGGTCCATTTCTTTGATGTTTCTATACATCCGTCGGATATCCTTCTTAGCAATTTCAGTATCAGGCAAATAGGGCGGGATCGGCACTTCCAAATCAGCCTCTACCCAAAGAGAGTCTTCCGCCTTAGCCCAAATGCGAGACTCATGGGTTACCTCTATATTGAAGATCGAGAAGAAAGGCTTTCCTTCCGGCCGATTGCGCCAATGTGCAGTCCGGCTACAATCGTCCCAAGCAGTCAAGGTCTTACGAAACTGATAATCTTCCTTGGCGTTATTGGTACAATAATATCCCAGACGACGCATCACTTCTCCATGCATTTTAACTTCCACTGGAGGCACTGCCTCGTAAGGATATAAGCCCTCGGGCATAAATTTGGCACTTCTAGCAATGTGTTCTTTCAAAATTGGCGGGGGTAGCTCTATATACCAAGGCCCTGTACGCATATGATTTGCCCCTATGCTGCTTGGATACATCCCTGTGGCCAAGGCCGCACGACTAGGGGCACATACTCCTGAGGGAGAGTAAACATTGGTATAGCGCACCCCCTCGGCCACCAAGCGGCTAATATGGGGGGTTACTACCGTCGAATCCCCAAAAGAAGGGATCACTGGGCTCAAATCTTCCGCCACAATCCAAAGAATATTGGGTTGAATGGGCGTTTCTGAAGGGTATGGAACATGCTTATCAGTAGGCTCGACGGGGCTACATGCAAGCATTAGCAGCAGGGGTAGAAAATATCTAAACATAAATTGTAGTAGCTAGGTTGAAAATTTAATCCAAATTATCGGCATACGCCAATTGATAAGCTTACTAAAATGACAAAAGTGGTTTCATTGGTTGCCGATGACTTTTTATCTTTACATCAAAATATTCCTATACGATGCTGCAGGCGAAGTTGAGTCTCCTTTCCTTTATCCTTCTGATTAGCTTTCCTTATTTGTCTATGGGGCAAGAAGTCTTCTCTTTGATCAGAGGCACGGTCTCAGATTCAGAAAATGCCCATCCTATCGCCGAAGCAACTATTTCAATTCCAGCATTAGGACTTTCGACTCAAAGTGATGAGGACGGTAAATTTCGTTTTGCAGAGGTAGCAGCCGGTCGGCACAGCTTAGAAGTAAAGAAAGATGGCTATCAAAGCTTTATTATCCCTGACTTGGTCATCAACGCTGGGAAGGAAAGTGTATTGGAGGTCAGTCTGACAGAGTTCATCTTTTACAATGAAACGGTAGAAGTTACAGCCGTAAATGATAGAGACCTTAAGCGCGTCAGTACAAGAGTATTTACCGTAGAAGAAAGTAAGCGCTTTGCTGCAGCCTACTTTGATCCGGCTCGGATGGTAGCCTCTTTTCCCGGCGTGATCCAAACCAATGATCAGGCAAACCATCTCGTGATCAGAGGCAATTCTCCTAACGGACTTGCTTGGCGACTAGAGGGAGTCGACATCGTCAACCCCAATCACCTCACCAATGCGGGTACTTTTAGTGATCGTCTCACGCAAAGCGGCGGGGGAACGATCATTCTCAGTACTCAATTGCTAGCCAATTCGAGCTTTAGTACGGGTGCCTTTAATGCAGAGTACGGCAATGCATTGTCAGGTGTATTTGACATCAACTTTCGCAAGGGCAATAATGAGCAGTTTGAGTTTACGGGCCAAGCCGGCCTAATAGGCATTGACCTATCGGCCGAAGGCCCCATCAATCGCAAAAAAGGCAGTTCCTTTTTGATCAATTATCGCTACTCTACCGTAGGCCTCCTTGACTTAATGGGGGTACCTCTAGGAGATGAATCGATCAATTACCAAGACCTCGCTTTCAACCTAAATTTTCCCACTGAAAAATTGGGCAGTTTTGGCATCTTTGGAATGGGAGGACTCAGTAATAATGAATTTACAGGAGCCCGTACTGATAGTCTGATTGATGAGCAGAAGGATCGCTTTGACATCTCCTTTCTCTCCAATATGGGCGCAATTGGGGGCACACACAAACTACTGATCGGGGATCGTACCCTTTGGAAAACTGTAGTTGCCCTTTCGTCCCAGCAAAGCGGCCGGACAAGCAACTTTCTTGATACCAGCTATCAAGGCATATTGTCAGAGGACGATCAATTGCTGCAAAATCGCTTATCTATCACCTCCAATATTTCGCATAAATTCAATCCTCAACTGAGTCTCAAAGCAGGGGCTTATCTCAATCGGATTGGGTTTCAACTCAATAGTATATTTAGACCTCCTGGTACCACAGGTCGCTTTCAGACCTTGGCACTCGCTGATGGAGCAACATGGTTATTTCAACCCTATGCCGATTTTAAATACAATCCACATCCAAAGTTTTCGGTTCAGGCAGGATTGCATGGGATGTATTTGTTTTTAAATGACACTAGAGCCTTAGAGCCAAGAGCGTCGATGAGCTTGGCGATCAATTCTCGCCAGAATCTCCGTTTTGCCTATGGACTGCATAGTCAAATCCAACTACCGGGCACCTATTTTGCTGCTTTCCCAGGGCCCGTTGACATCCCAATAACTCCCAATACGGACTTAGGCTTTACTAGAGCGCATCATTTGGTACTGAGTTATCAATACCAATTCAGCCCCTTCCTAGTAGTCAAATTAGAGCCCTACTACCAGTCCCTTTTCAATGTACCCATTGTCAATGATCCTAGCAGTACCATTTCTAGCTTAAACTTTTTTGAAGGCTATGTCGATCAAGAATTGGAAAACCTCGGTACAGGCACCAATTATGGGGTAGAATTAAGCGTCGAAAAACTGCTCGACAACAATTACTATTATCTATTGAGTGGGTCGCTTTATGAGTCTAATTTCGTGGCAGGAGACGGTATTAGCCGTCCGACGCGTTTCAATGGTCGTTTCGCTTTCAGCGGAACGGGGGGTTGGGAAAAAGAAGGGGTAAATCGTAAAGGTCAAAATCGCGTCCTCGGACTCAACATCAGGACGATGTATCGAGGAGGTTTACGCGCTATGCCGATTGACCTAGCCGCTTCTAGACAGGCCCAACGCACGATATTTGACAGCTCTGATGGCTTTTCTGAGCAAGTGGCAGATTATCTAAGAGTAGACTTCAGATTGACCCTCAAGCGCAACAAAGCACGCTTTACTCGTACCTTTGGCGTAGATATTCAGAACTTACTCAATACGCAAAATATCGCTTTTCGCTACTACGATTTTCAACTCGATGAGATAGTTACCAAATATCAATTGGGGACCATCCCTTTGCTCAGCTATCGCGTCGAATTTTAATTTAAAGGACTCCTATGAAATGGTTGCATTTGGGCCTTGCCCTCTTATTTACCTACTCCGCCTACCTCCAACTCAACGACCCAGACGGCATGGCTTGGGTAATATTGTACCTCGTGGTGGGAGAAGTCTGTCTATTTTCTTTTTTAGGGAAGACCAATAAAAACATCGTTTTAGCAGTCTTGGCGCTCATAGGTGGCATTTGTTTACTTCACCTACCGGGCTTTATTTCTTTTCTGACCAATCAGGACGGGATCAGTTTCATGGACATGATCGAATGGCATGCTATGACTGACCAATATCCATATATCGAACTTTCAAGAGAATTTGGGGGATCGCTGATCTGCAGTATTGCTTTATTTTTCGTTTGGCGAAGCCAGAAAAGCTAAAAAGGCTCCCACCAATGGTAGGAACCTTTTTCCGATTTTCATCTACCTTCCACAACAAAAACATTCGGTAAGGTGAATGCCTTTTGAGTATCAGGTGGAAAAACCTATTTGATTTACCCCTTACAAATAGATCTTGAACAGTTACGATAGAACAAACTTTATGCCAATTTGAATCAACTCATTTCTATAGTAGGACCCACCGCGGTAGGCAAAACCCAACTTTCCCTCTTTCTTGCCCGTCAGTTTAGTACAGAAATCATTTCTACTGACTCTCGGCAGATATATAAAGGGATGGATATCGGGACTGCCAAACCCAGTTTAGAAGAATTGCACCTTGCACCGCACCATTTTATCAATCATCTGTCGCCATCATTGGACTATAATGCGGGCAAATTTGAAAAGGAAGCGGATGCACTCATCCAGCAATTGTTTCATCAACACAATAGCCTGATCAGTGTCGGTGGCTCGACCTTATATATCAATGCCCTGTGGAATGGTATCGACCCCATGCCCGATATCCCCAATGAGGTCCGTAACCAAGTGCGGAGTGAATGGCAAAACCATGGCCTTATCCCTCTTTTGGAAGAATTGGCCAAGGTTGATCCTGAAACCTTTGAAAAGATTGATCGTCAAAACCCCTCTAGGGTCTTGCGGGCGATAGAGGTTTACCGCGCCTGCGGAACGCCTATCTCCTTTTATCGAAAAAACCGTCAAGCCAAAAAGAGAGAATACCGCCTGTTCAAAGTTGGCTTGCAAGAGGAACGGGCAGCGCTCTATGAACGCATCAACCAAAGGGTGGATCAAATGGTGCAGGATGGACTGATAACGGAAGTTGAGCAATTATTAGCCACAGGTATAAATCCAGAAGCCAATGCCTTGCAATCGATTGGTTACCGTGAAATAGTCCAATATCTCAACCAGCAACACAGCTTAGAAGAAGCTAAGCGACTCATCAAACGTAATTCCAGGCGTTACGCAAAGCGGCAAATGACATGGTTTAGACGCGACAAAGAAATCCAGTGGTTTCCAGCGGGTAAATATCAGGAGGTACTTCAATGGCTAGGTCCCCAATTGGCGAATTAGCGTTCTGCGCAGCAGTAACTACCCAAACAACTTACCCAAAATCCCTTTTTTACGGACCTCTGCCTTAAAACCGGCACTTTCAACCAATTGGATAATTTGCTTTTCCTGCCAGTCTTCAGATTCGA
>JBCAWW010000103.1:0-10488 GCA_038534415.1 Bacteroidota bacterium
AGTTTCTTCCTTTCCCTTCACAAGGGATTGAGGAGGAGAGTTTACCCGTAGGCCCCTTCGAAGGGGCCACTAAGACGGAGGGGATGTTTAAAGATATACGTTCCGCGAAGCGGCAAAAAAAGTAGCGCTACAACCCGAAAGTTTTCGGGAGCAGCGCTACTCTATGAATATATGTCATGGCCAGAGGCCTGATTGATTTACTTATCTTCGACTTCTTCGAACTCGACGTCAGTAACTTCTGGTTCTTGCTCTCCGCCAGCTCCGCCGGCATCAGCACCTGGCTGTGCATCAGCCATAGGATCACCACCTGCTTGCTGTTGCATTTCAGATGTTGCAGTACCCCAAGCTTCAGTCATCGCTGCAGTGGCAGCTTCGATACCCGCCAAATCTTTGTTGGCATGAGCTTCTTTTAACTGAGTGAGCGCATCATTGATGGCTGTCTTATGGTGCTCAGGCAACTTATCGTCGAGGTCTTTTAACTGCTTTTCAGTTTGGAAGATCATAGAGTCAGCCGCATTTAGCTTGTCTACTTCTTCACGACGACGCTGATCCGCTTCTTCGTTTTCGGCCGCTTCTGCTTTCATGCGTGCGATTTCATCATCACTCAATCCAGTAGAGGCTTCGATACGAATCTTTTGCTCTTTGCCAGTCGCTTTATCGCGCGCGCTTACGTTCAAGATACCGTTGGCATCAATATCAAAGGTTACCTCAACCTGTGGGATACCACGAGGGCTCGGAGGGATGCCATCTAGGTGAAACTTACCAAGCGTACGGTTGTCAAGTGCCATGGGGCGTTCACCCTGCATGACGTGAATTTCAACCGAAGTTTGGTTATCAGAAGCAGTTGAGAAAACCTCAGACTTCTTAGTTGGGATGGTCGTATTGGATTCGATGAGTTTGGTGAAGACACCGCCCATCGTTTCAATGCCCAAAGAAAGCGGCGTTACATCGAGAAGCAATACACCTTTAACGTCTCCAGAGAGTACACCACCTTGGATAGAAGCACCAAGTGCTACTACTTCATCAGGGTTTACACTGCGGTTTGGCTCACGCTTAAAGAAGTCTTTGACCAAGTCTTGGACTTTAGGGATACGAGTCGATCCCCCCACCAAGATTACTTCATCTACATCCTCTACGCTAAGCTTAGCAGACTTAAGGGCATCGCGACAAGGTCCGAGGCAACGTGCAAACAAATCGTCAGCTAATTGCTCAAACTTCGCACGGCTTAGGCTACGCTCTAAGTGCTTAGGACCTTCGGCATCCATAGAAAGATAAGGAAGGTTGATCTCTGTGCTTGAAGTAGAGGAAAGCTCAATTTTGGCGGTTTCGGACGCTTCTTTCAGACGCTGCATTGCTTTAGGGTCCTTACGAAGATCGATACCGTGATCTAACTTAAACTCACCTACGAGCCAGTCCATGATGATTTCGTCAAAGTCATCCCCCCCTAGGTTGGTATCACCATTGGTAGAAAGTACTTCAAACACCCCATCGCCAAGCTCTAGGATAGAGATATCAAATGTACCTCCCCCTAAGTCAAATACCGCGACTTTGATATTTTTGTCTTGCTTGTCAAGACCATAAGCCAAGGCAGCTGCCGTAGGCTCGTTGATAATTCTTTTGACGGTAAGGCCAGCGATTTCACCTGCTTCTTTGGTGGCGTTACGCTGTGCGTCATTGAAATAAGCAGGAACGGTGATAACCGCCTCTTTTACTTCGTAACCGAGATAATCTTCCGCCGTCTTTTTCATCTTCTGCAAAATCATCGCAGAGATTTCTTGAGGCGTATAAGTACGATCATCTATTTGCGCTACTGCGAGTCCATTACGTCCGCTTACTACCTCATAAGAGATACCATCAGTATCCTTTTTGGCATCCTTGTAAGGAGAACCCATGAAACGCTTGATAGAACGAATAGTCTTTTTGGGATGGGCAACTGCCTGACGCTTAGCCTGCTCTCCTACTACGCGATCACCTTCCTTGGTGAAAGCAACTACAGAAGGAGTGGTACGCTTGCCTTCGGAGTTTACGATAACGATTGGCTCGTTACCCTCCATCACCGCGACACAAGAGTTGGTGGTCCCTAGGTCGATGCCGATGATCTTGCTCATATTATTATTCTAGTTGTTGTTATTTAACGATCTGTTGAGGGGCTGATTGGTTGAGGAGTTGAATCAATGCTTCAAGTTCCAAGCAATCAACCGTTGACTTAATCTATATTGATCTCTGCGCTATCGTCCGTCACTTTACGAGGGAAACGAATGCGAAGAAGGCCATTTTCAAATTTTGCTTTGATGCTTTCGGGTTCTGCACCTGCGGGCAACTCTATGTCCCGACGAAACTCGCCAAATTTGCGTTCACGCTTGTCGTAGACATGTGCCTCGACATGCTCTGGAAGCTTTTTATTGCCACGAATAATGAGTACACCTTCGTAGATTTTCACATCTACATCTTCTTTTGGTACTCCTGGTAGTTCAAGTTCGATGATATATTGATCATCATGTTGGTAGATGTCGGTACGGACACTAAAGCTACGCTGTAGCGTTTCGCTGTTCATTACATCATCTACAAAGTCTGTAACTTTCTTACCAAAAGCACTGAATCCCTCTTTGAGATTCTCAAACATGTCTTCTGAAGGCTGTTCGTTGCTCATAATTTTTGATTTACTATGTATTGGGAAACAAGTAATGTACCATGTAGCAAAACTTGCCGTTTTGTCGCCATCCGTATCAATTGATTGCCATTATGACAGTCAGGATGGCAGAATGATGGGGGCAAGATGACAGAGATTGGCAGATCCTTCTATATTTGTGGCATGGCAAAACGATTCCAAAACCAAGTCTTCTGGATTACCGGCGCATCCTCTGGCATAGGCGAGGCGCTTGCTTGGCAAGCTAATGCAGAAGGGGCAAAAGTCGTCTTATCAGCCCGCCGAGAAAGCGAGCTCAAAAGGGTAAAAGACGCTAGCCAACATCCAGAAAATTGCTTAATCCTCCCCCTGGACCTCACGGATATGGATGCATTTCCGGCGGCCTTAGCTCAAGTTGAGGCGCATTGGGGGCAGGTCGATGTCCTCATCAACAATGGCGGCATCAGCCAGCGGGGCAAAGTCTGGGAGACCGATCTGAGCGTTCACCGCAGGATCATGGAAATCAACTACTTTGGGGCCGTTGCCCTGACTCGCTTGGTATTGCCCGGCATGCTAGCGCGTAAGAGTGGGCATATCGTCGGCATCAGTAGCCTGTCAGGTAAATTTGGCTGGCATATGCGTGGCGCTTACGCCGCTTCTAAACATGCCTTGGATGGCTTTTTGGAGTCCGCCTGGTTGGAACTTCAGCCTCACAATGTGCATACCACCATCGTTAGTCCGGGGCGTATCAAAACCAACATCTCTTACAATGCGCTCACAGCCGATGGCAGCCAACACGGCCAATTGGATCCCGGTCAAGAAAAAGGACTGCCAGCAGAGCTCTGTGCGAAGAAGATCCTCCACGCCGTGGAACGCAAAAAAGCAGAGGTCGTCATCGGCCAAGTAGACAGAATCATGTATTGGCTCAAACGTTGGTGGCCAGCCGCTTTTAGATGGTTGGGCCTGCGCGTGGAAGCGAGTTAAGGCCATTCGCTTGAAAGAAATCTTGCTATATTGCACCGCCAAAATCACCCTAAGCATATGAACTATACAATCGGTGGCATCCAGCAAATTGGCATCGGAGTATCCGATGTACACGCCGCCTGGAAATGGTATCGACAGCACTTCAATATGGATGTGCCCATTTTCGAAGAAGCAGCTACAGCCGAGCTAATGCTGCCTTATACCAACAACCAACCCCAGAGTCGCCACGCTGTCCTAGCCCTCAACCGAGTGGGTGGCGCAGGCATGGAAATCTGGCAATATACCAATCGTACTCCCGTAGGACCGGACTTCAGCATCCAAGCCGGAGACTTAGGTCTTTATGCCTGTCGGATCAAATGTGAAGATGTCGCCAAAGCCGAAGCCAGTCTTCGCGCTCAAGGGGTCAAAATCCTTAGCAACACTCAATCTGACCCTAATGGCAAAGCCGTATTATGGGTAGAAGATCCTTATGGCAATCCATTTCAATTGCATAGCAGTGATGATTGGTTTCGCCCCAAAACAGAAAATATCGGCGGCCCGAGTGGCTGCGTGATCGGGGTGAGTGATGTAGACAAATCTCAGGCTTTTTATGCCAAGTTGCTCGGCTACGACCAAATCATTTATGATGAGAGCGGAACCTTCGGCGATTTAGCCGGAATGCCAGGAGGCAATGGTCGCTTCCGTCGTATGCTGATCACTCATAGCAAGCCTATGCGGGGACCGTTTTCGCCTATGCTGGGCCATACTTCACTAGAACTGATACAAGCGCTTGATCGCGAACCCCAAAAGATATTTGAAGGGCGTCTCTGGGGCGATTTGGGCTATATCCATCTTTGCTATGATATCCAAGGTATGGATGCATTGCGGGATTACTGTGCCGAAATCGGCCACCCCTTTACGGTCGACAGTGCCACTGCTTTGGGCAAATCATTTGACATGGGAGAGGCCGCTGGCCTTTTTAGCTATATTGAGGATCCAGATGGTACCCTGCTAGAGTTTGTAGAAACTCACAAGGTACCCATCGCCAAAAAATGGAACTTCTACCTCAACTTGAAAAAGCGCAAAGATTCGTCCAAGCCGCTCCCAAGATGGATGCTAAAGGCAATGGCGCTCAACAGAGTGAAAGATTAAGCGTTCTGCGCAGCAGAGAAAGGTTTATAGAGATGCTTCGAGATCGGGACAGCATGACAAGGAGGCTTGAGGGGCTTGACTTGGTAGTTTAGATTGATAATTCTCGCAAGAAAAATCGTCTATTAGTCATCCTGAGCTCGTCGAAGGATATAAAGAGGTAAACGTTCTGCGAAGCAGAGAGTATTAGGATACTTACTCCTTCGGAGAACGCTTATTCATACTGATAGAAAGGAAATTGGAGGACTACCTATGTGCGAAGAAATTGACGCTATACGATTAAATTTTTCTGAAGGGAGTCTGATATTGCTCGACTTCACCTTGGCATTTATCATGTTTGGGGTGGCGCTCAATTTGCGTTGGGAGGACTTTCAGCGGGTGATCGCGAAGCCCAAAATCCCCTTGGTAGGTGTTGCCTCTCAATTTTTGTTCTTACCCGCTTTGACTTGGGTATTGGTCAATCTCTTGGAGCCTTGTCCGAGCATGGCGCTAGGCATGTTTTTGGTAGCAGCGTGTCCAGGCGGCAATGTATCTAATTTTCTCGCGCTCCTCTCCAAGGCAAATGTTGCCTTGTCGGTTTCCTTAACGGCTATCGCTACGGTCTTATCCATATTTATGACACCGCTCAATTTCACCTTTTGGGCGAGCCTTTATCCACCAGCAGCCCAAATGCTTTATGAGGACATCGATATGGATCCGGTGTCGATCTTTATCAAGGTACTGCTGGTTTTAGGCCTTCCTTTGGCCTTGGGGATGTGGACGGCGAGTAAGCTTCCAAAATTTACGAGCAAAGCCCTCAAACCTGTCCAAGTGTTGTCTCTCCTGATCTTTGGTGGTTATGTGGTAGCCGCTATCGCAGGCAATTGGGAGTTCATTTTGAAATATGTGCCTTATGTGATTGGGATCGTCTTTTTGCATAATGCGCTTGCTTTACTGACGGGTTATACGAGTGGTTTTTTGGTTGGAGCACCGCTGCGAGATCGTCGATCTATCAGCATTGAGACAGGAATCCAAAATTCGGGGGTTGCCTTGGTATTGGTTTTTGGAACCTTATTTGACGGCCTCGGAGGTATGGCTTTGATCGCGGCTTTGTGGGGAGTTTGGCATTTGGTAGTCGGCATCAGTTTGGCAACGATCTGGTCGAGAAGAGTACCCGCGATGACGACAGAAAGTTAATTTCGCACAATATCTATATCTTTGCGGCCATAGCGTTCTCCTATGTCCACTTACTCCAAAACATATCGGGTCCTGAGGTATTTGATCATCTACCCGATGATTAAAGGTTTTTACCGACACATTCAGGTCAAAAACTACCATAAAGTTCCAATAGATAAGCCCGTCATATTTGCCGCCAATCATCAAAATGCTTTGATCGATGCGCTAAATGTTATTTTTGCGGCTAACCATAAACGGCAGGTAACTTTTTTGACGAGATCCGATGTCTTTAACCATCGGTTTCAATGGATCATGCTGGGCTTGTTTAAGATGCTCCCCGTCTATCGTCAGAGAGACAATTTGCCCAACATCAGAGAGCTAAATGCGGAGATTTTTGACAAATGTGTGGACATCCTAGATCGGGACGATGTGATCTTATTGTTTCCCGAAGGCAATCACGATCGGACGCAACGTATCCGTCCCCTCAAAAAGGGAATTGTCAGGATTGGCTTTCAAGCAGCGGTGAAGGCAAACTATGAGAAAGACATTTACGTGGTCCCACTTGGCTTAAATTATACCCATCATATCAAGTTTCACCGGGACCTTCTCATCACCTTTGGCGACCCGATCAATCTCAAGGATTATTACGCTCAACATCAAACTACTGAGTCAAAAGCTCTGACGAGTGCCTTGAAAGAAATTCGCAAAGGCATCGGGGATCAAATCGTCAATATCCGCAACAAAAAATATTATCCTCTGATTCATGGTGTACAGCAGATGTATGCCCCTGAATTAGCTCATGCCCAAGGGGCGAAAAAGCTGGACCTAGCCGCTCAACTGGCCGCTTCACAAGAGATTGTGAGTAAACTAGAAGCAGCTGTTGAGGAAAATCCTGAGCAGGCTGATGAGCTATTGGACCAAATGAATAGCTACGAGGCAGGACTCAAAAAACTCAAGATTAGAGATCATACCATCGCCAAAGGGCCGCATGCTTTGTTAAAGATTTTGGGCCAGGAACTCCTCCTCTTACTAGGACTCCCTTTTTTCCTTTTTGGGCTGCTCAACAATTATTTGCCTTATAAAGTCAGTTGGATTCCAGCACGCAAATTTTTTAAGGACGACCACTTTTACAGCTCCATTACAGCCTTGGCTGCCTATTTCATCTTCCCGGTCTTTTACTTGCTATTGACGATTATCGTCTGGATTGCGAGTGGAGATTTTGGTGCCGCGATGCTTTACTTAGCAGCAGCCTTGTTTACTGGGCGCTTTGCCATCAGATACTCTGAATGGGTAAAAAAATGGTGGGCAACTTGGCGACACAATCGACTCAGCGCGAAAAAAGATCAGACCCTCAGCAAGATCACCCAGATCCGTAAGGATTTATTGGCTTGGGGCAAAGATATAGTAGGTAAAAAAACACCTGCTAATGAGTCGATTACCACAAAAGCCTAAAAAAAGAAAAAAGCGAGGGGGGGCTGAATCCCTCGCTTAACATCTCAGCCAAAGCCAGCATCGCAAAACTTGAGCTAGCTATCGGCCAAAACCTTTTTCATTATCTCATGATGACGAGCCGTTGTACCTCTTGAAACACATCATTGCTGAGGGTGATGAAGTAAAGGCCGGGCGTCAATTGACTGACGTCCAATTCTTTTTGATGAATCCCTAGATCAGCAGGAACCTTATCTTCAATGACCACGCGTCCAGTAGCGTCGACTACCCGAATCAGACTAGCTTGGTCAATATGGTAGGACAGCTCTAAAATCACTTTATCAGTGGCGGGGTTTGGATAAACCTTCCAGTTATTTGAGGCGGCAGATACAGGCTCATAAATCAGGTCATTGTTGAGCTGTCGGATCTTGAGTCGATCAATCGCGATATCACTGCGATAACCAGAGCCAATGTTTGCTTTGAAGCGTAAGTGGATCACCTGGCCAGCATAGTTACGTAAATTGACCGTTGCGTTTTTCCAGCGCTTACCTTGGTTGCCAGTCTTGATCCAAATTAGATTCCAACTTTGCCCCCCATCCGTACTGATCGATACGCCTAGCGAACCCATATGGCGACCGTACATGGTATAGCGAAACTTTAACTCGGCATTACTTAGCCCACTGAGATCAATACACTCGCTACTGATACTAGTGCTGGTATTTTCATTGCCGCTGGCTTCGGCATATAGATAGTAGGTACCTTCATAAGCGCTCGGAGGCCCCGTTTTATTACTGGGGGTGCCACCCGCATTGACCGTCCAATCAAAGTCATCAAAATTGTCCTGACTCCAGATTCCTAAACCATTTTCAAAGCCCTCGTTATAAGGGAAGCTAGTCACTCCCTGCGCACAACTAGTACCAGTTGCGACGGTATAGCCACCAATCATATAACAGCCATTGGCATCGGTAACGACCACTTTGTAGACACCTCCCGTAAGGTTTTGCAGGTCCTCAGTTGTGGGTCCATGGGTCCAAGAGATGCTATAAGGAGCCGTCCCTCCCATGATGGTCATATCGATGCTTCCATCTGCCGCATTGGTGTTAGATTCATCCTGACCGGAGAACGCTAGGCTCAAGGCCATCGGCTGGGTCAAATTGATACTAGCACTTGTCTGACATCCTAGATTGTCTGTAACGGTCAAGGAATAAGGTCCCGCGCTAAGGCCGGAGATAGAGGGCGTAATCCCCCCCGTCGACCAAGCAAAGGTGTAGGGGCTCTGGCCACCACTCACTGTCGCAGAAGCACTCCCATCACTATCCCCATAACAGGAAGGTTCCACAGTACCGACGCTAAGGCTTGGTGGCGTACAAGGACTCCCTTCATAAATACTAATATCATCAAAGGCCATATCGCCTTCGTCTCCGCTACCGGTATAGGCTCCCAATCGAAACTGCACTCGATTGAGGCCCGCAAAAGGTGTAAGGTCTATTACCGCTTGCTGCCAACTGTTTCCCTGATCACCTGACAATTGCCAAACAATATCATTGGGCGACCAAGTATTACCCCCATCACGACTCACTTGTATGAGAAGCGTTCCCGAGCCGGGGCCATACATATGATAAGAAAGCCCCATCTTCGGCGCGCTCAAACCACTAAAATCAAAGCAAGTTTCTCGCAGTAGAGCCGCCGTCAAATTTGGGAACTGGCTAAAAGGCGTAACTTCAATATAGGCATACTGATTACCTTCATAGGCTGCGCTTGGGCCCGTATTAGGAGTAGGCGTAGCCCCACTGCCCAGAGTCCAATCGACATCGTCTAAGGTATATTGCAACCAATCTGTCAGGCCGTTTTCAAAGCCTTCGGACCAAGGATAAGTGGTGACAGGGCTAGCACAAGCGGGCTGAGTAGCACAGCTCAAATAGTTGCGGTCATTGGCGAGGCTGTAAGCCACCCGCGCAAACTGCCCCGGCGATAAGGCATTACGACAACTAGAAAGTGCATAGGACATCACATTATTGGTCATCGGCTGATAAGGATCACCTTTACCGTCGAGTTGATTGCCAGTGTAATTGCAATTCATATCCACCTGACCATAGAGATTGGGATCAGCTGGGGTATCGCAAACATCATCTCCGGCAAAGCTACAATTAGAACCATCTACATATTCGTCGGTGGTACCACTATTGGTTTTGCCATGCGTATGATATAGTGATAAATAATGCCCCACCTCATGGATGAGGGTACTGCCATTGGTGCTGCAAAAATTGGCCATCATCACTACATCTGCCGAAGGGGGCAAGTAACTATAGCCACAGAGATTGCCGCCATTGTAGGTGAGGCTAGCAAAAAAGTAGATGTTGAGCACACTGCTGACTTGGTGAGCGTTCAGCAAGGCTGTCTCCTCACTATAATCGAAATTGTAGAAGACATCATCATCGATATAATTGATGGAGGAGCATTCATAAAACTGAATATTGGCTTGTAGATAAAAAGCATTGAGTTCCGAAAGCAAATAAGGTATTTGGATAGGACTTAGACCGCCCTGCCCCGTAGCAGGACGCGCAATATGCACCTGAATCGGCACCCATATTATCTGGTTGCGGGGCTTAGTGGATTGATAATTTTGACGCGCATCCCGAGTACGAGAGAGATATTCGATTTGCTCTGGCGTGGCTTCGGTACCACATAGTTCTTGAGCAGCGCCCAACAAAGGAAAAGTAAAAAGCAAGAGGAATACAAGGGGTAGATAAGGTTGGTTCATTATGTGCATAGCATTAAAATACTTGCACAAACAAGGGATTAGGCGACTTTTATACCTCGCTCTTTGAGGAACGCTCAGTTTACTTTGATAAGTGTTGGGCTTTGTTTGATAAGTGTTTTAGTAGCTAGAGAATAGTATTTAGTATTTTGACGTTCAAAAATCATCTATCAGGATGGTCTGTCTTAATACTTGCTACTTCTTTTTCCTCTCTTAATCTCCTTAGGAAGTGGGGATAGAAGCGAGGCTTTGTAAAACCCTATCCTTCTTCATCCACCCAAAAGGGCGATCAATTGGTCTTTTTTACGCGTGGAGACGGGTAGTTCGGTACCATTTTGTAAGATGAGGACACTGTCGGCTTTGTTGAGTCGGACGATATGATCGAGCTGGACTAAGTGAGAGTTATGAG
>JBCAWW010000104.1:0-10448 GCA_038534415.1 Bacteroidota bacterium
ACGACTAGGCGGGCAGGTGAGTTTCCCGCTCAGCTCCTCCGAAGATGCCCAAATACCTCAAAAAATCGCTCCCAACTACCAAGGACTATTAGCCTCTTATGGGATTGGTCTACAATATCGACTGAGCCCGCATTGGCGCCTCGAATCCGCTTTGCTGACTTACTGGCCCGGCGGACTAGCTGGCAAACCCTTTGTTTTCAATCAATACGGCCTCCAACTTGGCCTCTATCATACCTTTTAAGTACAGAGACAGCAGTAGTTAGTATTTAGTACCGCCAAAAACGACGCTAGAGGCCGAGTTTCAACCGTCTTGATCCTAAATACTTTTGTCTTGATACTTAACTCATACAGCAACATGAAATACTACAGTTTACTAGGGGCAATCTGCCTGCTATTTTTGACGGATATCTGCTTCGCACAACGCTCAGTCGAGTCTATAAGCTGGCAGTTTGGGCTATTTAGTCATCATTATATCGCCAATGAGACGGTCCCTGCTCCCTTTAGCAAGGGCGCCACGATAACCCCTTTAAGACACCAAATTGGGCTCAGCACTCAGCGCCTAATTGGCCAGCATTTTGGCCTAGGTTTGAGGTTAAGCTATTTTCATCGCCAAGGCGAAGGCTATAATAACGACCTTTACCGAACGGGTATTTATTCCCCTAGCTCAGAAGATCGCGTATTTACCTACAACTACCATAGAGGTGATTTGGAGCTTTACGGCAGGTGGTACTTACAAAAACCTACCGCAGCATTGCGCACTTTTGCCCAACTTAATATCGGGACCCAATTACAATATGCTGGGACTACCGCCAATCCATATCATTCAGACCCTAGTCAGCAAGCAGCGAGGCCGCTAGGTTTGCACATTGGAGGCGCCTTCTTGGCAGGGCTCGGAGGAGGCTTGCAATATCGATGGAGCGATAATTGGGGGATGGACGCAGCCCTAATGCTGAGCGTACCCTTTGGTTTATATCGACAGCCTTTCGACTTTAGTCGCTATGGCCTACAATTAGGCATCTATCGCATGATCCGTCCCAAACAACCTTAAACACTATGAAACGCTACTCAGTTCTCACGACCCTTTGCTTACTTCTATTGGGGAATTTGTGCCTCGCACAACGCTCCGTCGAACCCGCCATCGGGCACTTTGGTTTCTCTAGTAATCACTTTTTTACCACAGAGTTTACGGAGGTCGAGTTTCAACGCATTAGGCCCTTAAGGGCTAGTTATGCCTTAGATGCTGGGCTAAACTTAGGTAATCATTGGGCCATCGGCGCTCAAATGGATAATCGCTACCGCCAGCAATTTTTTTCGGGGCTTATTATTGCCAATCAGCCTATAAGTGTGGTGGGACGTGATTTGGCGGTTTTAGAGCTGAGACGATATTCAGGATATTTAGACCTATATGGTCGCTATTATGTGCAGCCAAGCAGCAATTCTTTTCGCGTTTATGGCCAGTTGGGATATGGATTGGGGCTACGCTATTGGGAGTCTCAACGTTTGCGACCCGCCGATCAGACTGAGTTTGATGAGCCCGTAGTGAATCGCTTCCTCTTCAATGGGCATACTATTGTCGTCGGTGCAGGGGCGCAATATCGCTTTGCCCCTCATTGGTCCGTAGCCTTAAGCTCCTTCCTTCGTTGGCCGGTATCAAATGCGCTAGATTTTGGCCTACAATTGGGCCTCGCCAGAGTCTTAGTGGCTTCCTAGGTATTGCTCCAAAAAGCCAAAGCCAAAGCGATTGAGATTGGTAGCACTGGCCTCTAAGATCAGCACATCTGCCTCCTCGATCGCCCCTTGGATGACGGCAGGGCTTTTGTCCATGCCTTTTCCCTTGGGGAACGCTTGACTAAATCTACGTCCGTAATAAAACCACTCCTGCGATGCCTCGGCAAATAAACCATCGAGGTAGCCAAACTCTGACCAGAGATGATAATAACTATCTCCAACGGTCAGGATCTTAGGCCGATAAGCATTGCTATCTACCCTCACCTGATAGTGTGGATATGCTAGCGAATCATAGGGATATCGCCCCCAAAGATTGGTCAATACGGCCAGTTCGTTGTCGGGTGCTTTGGGTTTGTCGGTAAAGTGGAGACTGTCCAGCTGTAACTGAGGCAAATCCCTGCCTAGCATGCGACTGAGCGTTCCCCGCAGGGAGTCCAAGCCCACAAAGGCCCCATAATGACTCCAATGCAAACCCGTCTTAGGATAGAATAGGGCAGGGGAGTTGTCCTTGAGCTCGCGATAAAAATCAAAATCCATGCAAGCAATCCCTTCATTCCTTAGCGCCTCAGCCATTTTGCGGCGATCACTGGGCTGTTGGGACAACTTTTGATACGAAGGGGGGATCCATTCTGGATAGACATAAGCCTTAGGAGGCGGCAATAATATGAGCAATTGGGTGCCTACCGAATCTAGTCGCGCCTTGAGCTGGCGGATTTGTTGGAGTCGATGCGCAAAGAGCGAATCGCTCTGATTGTAATGCCCCAGATAGGCCTTGATGTAGGTCGGATCAAACAAATAGCCGTCCGGACCTACCACCGTTTTGGGATTGGCGTTATGATTGAAAAGGCTAAATAGTGCCTGATTTTTGAGCCGTACGCCCAAGGCGCGCATATAGGGCTCATCTCTGATAAAACTTTCCTGAGTGTTTTGATAGCTACGGTCGAGCCAGTGGTCAAGCGTCAAGGCTTGAGTCTGAGTATTGAGATTGATCCCTGCGGGAACGATTAGTTGCAGCGGCGGATTTTGCTCAATAAAGGGCGGCATATAGTGCGCCGCCAACAAGATGACGCTCGCTAGCAAGATGAAGATGATATGTTGGATGGCCGCTTTCATCAAAACCTAAAATAGATAAAGGGGTTAAAATCGCTGGCAAAGAGCTCGACCACACACCATAGCCCCAAAAGCAAGATGCCTAAACTCTGTAGGCCCAGCAGCCAAGTTTTTTGACTGAGGCGGTACCCCTCCTTAAAGCGCTCCTCCCATGGCCTATATAAGCCCGAAAGCATGAAGCCTATGCCTATTAACAACAAGCACCACTGATAAGGATCGGGGGCTATTCCTGTATTGGGACCCGAAAAATTGAACATTTGGGCGAGATAAGCCCCTGCCTCGGATAAGTCTGCCGCGCGAAAAAATACCCAGCCGATCAATACTAAAAAATAAGTCCAAGCTACGCGAAGCAAGCGAGGGAATCGTTCCATGAAATGGCGAAAACCCAAACGATCGATCACCAAAAAGGCGCCGTGAAAAATGCCCCAGATCACAAAGGTCCAAGCCGCTCCATGCCAGAGGCCACTGAGTAGGAAGACCAGCCAGAGATTGAGGTAGGTACGCTGCGCGGAACGCTTATTGCCACCGAGCGGGATGTAAAGATAGTCGCGCATCCAACTGCTGAGGGTGATATGCCAACGCCGCCAAAAATCGGTGATGCTGTCGGCGATATAGGGAAACTGAAAGTTTTCGGGCAGGCGAAAACCCAGTATGCGCCCGATGCCGATGGCCATATCTGAGTAAGCCGAAAAGTCAAAGTAGATCTGTAAGGAGTAGGCGATGATGCCAAACCAGGCCAAGGAACTGCCAATGCCTTGGGGCAGGGCGATAAAGATTTCGTCCACAAAAGCCCCCAAAGGATTGGCAATGATTAGTTTTTTGCTGAGGCCAAGGACAAAGCGGAAAAGACCCCTCAAGCGATTTTCGGAGTTTTCCTGAGCTTGACGGTCTCTGATTTGCTGCTCAATTTCATTGTAACGCACGATCGGCCCCGCGATCAGCTGTGGGAAAAATAGGATGTATAGCCCATAATCGACAAAGCGGTGCATTGGTTCGCTACGGCCACGATAGACATCAACCGCATAACTGATCTTTTGGAAGCTGATAAAAGAGATGCCAATCGGTAGGGCGATTTGGACGAGCCAATCTGATTCACTCCCCAGGTTTTGCATCAGACTGTGGAGGTTGGCGCTAAAGAAATTGAGGTATTTGAAGATGAGGAGATTGGCGAGATTGAGGCTCACTACCAATCCCAGCAGAATCTTTTTTAAATTAGCTGAGGCGTAGTAGAGTAGGCGTACCAAATAGTAGTCCACGACCAAAAACAGCAGGACCAAGATGCCAAATCTCGGCTCGCCCCAAAGGTAAAAAGCAATGCTCCCGATGAGCGCGACTGCATTTTTCCAGCTTTTGGGACTGAGAAAGTACAGTACCAAGAAGGCCGGTAAAAAATAGGCGACAAATAGGATGCTGCTAAAAACCATCGGCCCAATATAAAAACTTCTCCCATGTCCACGACGCATTTGGCGGATCAACACAAAAAGGAATTTCGGCGCATACTCGTCGAATTTGGGCGTGTGATGCTACTAGGCCTCTTATTGGTGATCGTGGCGGGATACTTTTGGCGTTCGGCGCAGCCGCAAGAATTATATGTGTACTGCGATGCAGAACGAGTGCGTACTCGGCTCGGCAAGCCTGCTTTTGTCAATGAGGACCAAGCGTTTACCGGAGGGGTACTCCAAAGCAAAGAGCAAGCACATCAGGGACATTATAGTGCCCGCTTGAGTGCAACGGCCCAATTTGCTTTAGAAACGCGCATCCCCAATCTGACGGGGGAAGAGGAAATTGTGATTAGGATCTGGCGCTATATCCAAGACAGCAAAGGGGAAGGGGCTAGCCTCATTGCGGAGATACCGGGTACTAAGGGAGGCATGGTCAACACCGCCAAACATACCGAAGAAGACTGGGAATTGTTGGAGTTGAGGCTGCTGCCAGATTGTCGCCATGCCAATCAGTACCTCAAAGTATATTGCTGGAACCCCACCGGCCAAGTGGTTTATTTTGATGATTTAGAGATCAGGATTAGTCCGGTTTATTAGAGCGTTTGGGAGGGCTGCTTCGCAGAACGATTCTCTCGCTGCCAGAGGCTAGGATACCGGAGTGGACGTATGCATAGGTGCGGCATACATGCGCCCAACTACATTTGACTATGCGTTCCGCGCAGCGGCGATCAAAACCGATTTATGCAATTTTAGCTGCTTTTGTATCCTATTGGCAAGAAGTCATTAAGGATATAAAAGTACCGCCATGCATATGTTAGTTGGGGCCTTTTTTGTGCTGATGAGCATGAAGCCCTATCCAGAAGTCTGCCAGGACATCAAAAAAAATCGTGATCAATTTGCGACCTTATTACAAACTGTTGATCAAGATGCGGAAGCCGTAGTGCTCAAATCTGCGGGGCAATACTTTCGGCAGGCCTTGGTCAATGATATGATGCCATATTGGGAAGGCACGCCTTGGGACTTCAATGGCTATACCAATGTGCCGGGTGAAGGCTATGTGGCTTGCGGTTATTTGGTTTCGACTACGCTCAAACATGCTGGGATGACGCTCAATCGCTATCGAGTGGCCCAATCAGATGCGACGACGATTAGCAAGGTGTTATCAGATACTTTGATCCGGTTTAGTCGTATTGAGCCTACTTTAAGCTATATCGATTCTCAAGCCGATGAGCTTTATGTAGTCGGATTGTCAAACCATGTCGGCTTTTTGTACAAATCGGGTGATACGCTGGACTTTATTCATAGTTCTTTTGTCAGTCCTGGGACGGTGGTGCGAGAAAACGCCTACGAGTCGCCGGTACTGCGTATGACCAATGTATATGTGTTGGGGCCTTTGACGCAGCGAGCTCATACGATGCGCAAATGGTTGGCAAAATCAGAATTTACCGTAAGCCGTTAGGCATAAGATTTATCCCGCTACCCCCGCTTTAGTGACCATTGAAACTTCTTCCCCTTTTATTATGAGACATCAGCGTTACTTTAGAGGACATTCTTGATCGTTCTTTATCATAAATTGTTGATCTGCTAAATAGTTGAGTTTTTGAATTTTTTGATTCAAAGGTTCACCTTTTTCTGCATTCAACAATGATTCTTTCCAGTCCTTTCCATGTAAATCTAATGTCTCTCAGATGGCTAACACGACTGAGTGGGACTTTTACTTCTGTACGATAGAAGATAAGCCCGCCTCCATCATGGTTGACCTTGCGCTCAATTCTGCATCACCAATAGCCGACAAGGCTGAATTCATACAAATAGCCGTTCAGTTGAATCAACCCAACCCGCACGGCCTTACTACTCCCGCCGAAGCGGAAGTCCTCTATGTGATGGAGGACCGCCTCGCGGAACACATGAGTCAAAATCTGCACGGTGTATATGCCGGCCGCAATACTCATAACGGTAGACGTATCTTCTATTTTTACTGTGCTTCAGCAGTAGATTGCGAAGGCGTAGTAGAAGAAATTATGGGTAATTTTGCTGAGCATCAGTATACCCTTGAAAACTTTGCTGATCCCGAATGGGCCTTTTTTCAGCAGTTTTTATTTCCCTCTCAGGTAGAGTACCAATCGATTCTCAATCGCAGAGTGATCGAAAAGTTGAAGGAAAATGGCGTCAGCGTTGCCGAAACGCAAGAGGTCGAGCACTTCTTGTACTTTTACTCTGAAACAGCTCGTGAAATGTTTTTGGAGCGTATCCAAAACGATAACTTCCGCGTGATCGGTAAAGGTTTTACCGAAGGCTCGGGCCGCCCGCCCTATAGTTTGGTATTGGTGCGTGAAGACAAAGTCGATACGCAAACTATCGATGCGGTGGTCTTGTACTTGATCCAAGCCGCGGAGCTTTGCCAAGGTGAATATGATGGTTGGGGTACAGCAGTAGCCAACTAGTGAATTTCGAATAAAGAAATGTCCAATGTTGATGGTTAATCAGCATTGGACATTTTTATTTATTGAGCTGCTAGTTCAAATTTTTGCCTACAAAATTCATCATTGCAAATGCCTTAGCTTCTCCACCAGCTCTTGGTGCGCTTGCGGGTAGCTTCTTTGGTTTTGCGTTTAGCCTTCATGCGTTTCGCAAAGTACATCCCGATCTCGCCACGATTTTTGATGGCGATCCTACCGCGAGCTTCACACTCACAGTAGCGTTCGACCATTTGATAGGTAGTTTGGGAGATGTTGACTTTGTTTACTTCGCCATTTGACTCCATACGGCTAGCGATGTTGACAGTGTCTCCCCAAACATCGTAGGCAAATTTGGATTCACCGATCACCGCAGCGACCACAGGCCCGGAGTGGATACCAATGCGTAGCTCCCAGACCGGCTTGTTTTTTTGACGGTTGAGGATACCCCATTTTCGAATGATTTCTTGCATGTCCAAGGCCGCCGCTACGGCATCAAGGGCGTGGTCAATGCCTACTTTCTCTTCGGGCAGTCCACTGGCTGCCATATAGGCATCTCCAATCGTTTTGATTTTTTCTAGCCCATATTTTTCCATGATGAGATCAAACTCTCCGAAGATAAATTCTAGTTCGGCGACCAGCTGCTCCGGACTTAGTTGGGCGGCTATCTCGGTAAAACCTTTGAAATCGGTAAAGAGAATGGATACTTCCTCATAACGTTTGGGCGGGACACGTTCCTGAGACAAAAGACTATCTGCAACCGAGGTCGGCAAGATATTGTGGAGGAGCTGTACGGTCTTTTCCCGTTCTGCCTCCATCTGAATACCGTGTTTTTTTCTATTGTTGGAGCGACTCACTAGGCCTACAATGATAATGAAGGCAAGCACAGCGCCACCGATCCCGCCGATCACCCACTTTTGTTGCCTTTGCTCTAGTGCTTCCGTTTGACTCAGCGCCAAGTCGCGTTCGGCTTGTGTCTTATCTCTCTCAATCTCAACGAGCTTTTTTTCGCCGATGATGACTTGTCTGTCTTCTTCGACCTCTTCTAAGCTATCTCTAATGACACTGATGGTGGATTCAAAGGAGTCTGCCTCAACGGCGAACGCTTCCACCTCCATCATATATTGTTGCGCTTCTAGATACTTTTGTAGGAGGGCGTAGCTGGTGGTGAGGTTTTTTTCAGCCACTCTTTCCAGACGTGGGTTGCCTGAGCTTTTGGCAAACTTAAGGGCTTGTTGAAAAGAATTTTGGGCCCCTTGAAAATCCTCTACCTTGATTTGAGTTTCTCCAAGGCTGTTATAAAGTTTTGCTACTTGATCTGGGCTTTTGGACTTCTGAGCAAATTTTACTCCTTCTTGAAAAAAGCCAATGGCCCGTTTACTATCTCCTGAGCTATCATAGCATATTCCCAATAATCGATAGTCTTCTCCAATGCTTGCATTATAGAAGAAGGGGCTCTTGCTGGCAATCTGTTTTTTGAGCCGTATGGCTTTTTGGAGGCTTTCTTTGGCAAGATTGAATTTGCCTTGGTTCATATAGACCAAGCCAAAATTGCTATGTACATCCACGATCGCTTCTCGGGAACGAAGTTTTTGGGCCAGTGTAAGTGCCTCATTATTAAATTCGACCGCTTCGCGGGGATATTCACGTGAGATTTCAAGCGCAAGCTCTAAGGTTCGGCTCACTTTGCTGCGGCTATCGGGCATAGTATCTAGCTCGGCACGATAGGTTTCGGGATCATCCGCGTAGCTGTTTAGGGGCAAAAATATGCTTAAACAGACGATGAGGAGGTAAATGTACGGACGAATCATAGGGAGAAAGACGTTCATTTCTATATTAAGGGAAAAGAAATTTAGTTCATTGTCCTGAAATAGCGATAAATTTTTTGCAAAAATTACCCTTATCTTTGCCGCAACCGGCCACAGCCTATTTTTCTCCTATGAATAAAGATCAGGTCATTGCATCCTTGCAACAATCCGCCCTCTTCTCGGATTTGTCTGAAACTCAATTAGCCTCAATTGCAGATAAGGCTAAAGTACGGCAATATTTTGCCAATGACATGATCGTTTGGCAAGGCCAGCCCAGTACGGCGCTATTTCTTATCTTAAACGGTATTGTAGCCGTCAAACATATCAATAATGGTGAAGAAAATTTACTCGCCTATTTGATGTCGGGGAATACGTTCGGCGAAGTCGGCATCCTCGAAAACCAAGTACGCTCTGCCTCGGTTGCAGCGGTCAGTGAGGTGGACGTGCTCGTAATCCGCAGAGATGACTTCCTGCAAATTCTCCATGCCCATGCTGAAGTCGCGATCCAATTGGCGAGAATCTTGGGGCATTACCTCGTCCAGTCCAACCGCCGCTTAGCCAATGAAAATAGAGATCATAAGCTGATCCTTATCTTTCATGTCGAAGAACATTCGGGCGGGACCACCTTTAGTACCTTACTAGCAGATAAGCTTTATGAGGTAAAAAAGACGCCTACTGCTTATCTAGAGTATCCCAATTCTTGGCGCTTACTCAATGAAGCCCAGCTCAACAAAGGCGCTCAGGTCTATCACCATGCTGATGGCTACGACATACTGCTCCCGCAAGATGATAGCTATTTGCCGGCCAGTACCCAGGCGACGATTTTGCTCGACCGGGTGCGTACCAATTACGATAATGTCGTAATCCATACCAATGACTCGCTCGATGAGGCTACTCAAGCCTTTATGGAACGGACGGATTTGGTAGTGATCATGGGGCCTCCCACACGTGAAGGTATCCAGCGTATCAAAAGTCTCCAAAAAAAGCTTAAGGCACAGATCCGCTTGGAAGAAACTGGTTTTGTTACGGTGGTGAATCGTTCTCGGAAGGAGCAAGAACTACTAGAATTTCCTGACATCGCTGATTTTGAGCTCCCCTTCTTGCCTGATTTTCCTTCCTTCAATCTCAAAGCGCGTGATAGCAGAGAGTTACCGGGCCCTTTGGAGGATATTTTAAACAACTGCGTTGAACGCTTAGAACGGACCAATAGCATTGGGATCTTTATTCCGACAACCCTAGATGTGGATCAGGAGGCGGATACAACTCCATATATGGATAAGACGCTTGGCTTTATGGCGGAGCGTTTTGGCGGAGCCACCTGCAAAATAGCCAATGGGGTATGGCACAGTGAAAAGCTAGGGCTAGTTGGTGAAGTGGTCTATATTGTCCACTCCTATATTACTCGCAACGATCTAAATTTATATTTGGATGAGGTAGTTGAGTATATCAAAGAACTCAAGAAAGATCTACGCCAAGAGGCTATGGCTTTAGAGGTTAACAATAAGCTAACTTTGATATAAGCTTACCATGGCAACTAATTTTGTAACTGAGCGTATGCTTAGTCCTGATGAATAGAAATCTAGTCTTTTCTACCGCTTTGGTTCGAGGCCTTTATGGCTTAGGGATCGGTGCTTTGTTTTCGCTCTTGCAAGCTGAAACAGAGCTAAAGTGGATAGTTGTATATGCTTCGATTGGATTTTTGATCGGTTTCCTTTCCCGTTGGGTGGATGCCTTTCTCTATCAAACCCGTCTTCGTCGTCAGCGGTTTATCCGCATACTCTTGATCCGCAGTTTGATCAATTTCTTTTTGTTTGTCTTGAGTGTAGGCTTTGTTCTCTTTTTGTTTAGCCTTTTCGACCCAGAGACTAGTTTAATGGAGGTCTTTCGCTTTCAGACCCTCATGG
>JBCAWW010000105.1:0-10441 GCA_038534415.1 Bacteroidota bacterium
TAAAATGCTCATAGTAAGTCGGGGAGACACTTTTTGGGTAGTTTTTGTCCGAGTATGCCACTATTTCTTGAAGTCCGTCAAATGGAAATAGCTCATGGTGACGGCAATTTTCAATTAGATATTCAAAGTCATGTTTTCTTAACCTGTTGTCAAGAACATGTTGAACAAACTCTTCATATTTCGGGAAATATAAATTGGTGTCTGTCTTTAATTCCTTGCTTGTCTCTTCTGCCGCATTCGAAGATTCATTTTCTGACCTATCTACTTTTTGAGTGCAGGAAATTGCTAAAAGCAAAAGGGTCGATATGAAGAAATATTTCGTTTACATTTTGAATTACTCACAACATTGTATTTACGATATTGGAAAAGCATCCCAATGCCAACCCTGCCTTTTTTGAAAACATAAATCCCCATAAGTTGAGTGGGTGGGAGCGAATCAAGGCTCTTTTCAGATTCGACTAGAGGGTCCTGATATAATCAGCCGCCGCTTGCGCAAACTTTGGCCATTGCTCATGATAGTCGTAGGCCACTTGTACCCATTGTTTCATCGCGCGCCCCTTAGCCGAAGGGTCAAAGAGGTGTGAGCCGTCAAGGCTCAGGGCTTCCTTATGGGTTTCACCATCGAGTTTGAAGACCATTTCATCCTGAAAAAAACACACAAAGGCCTTCTTGCCAAGCTTCAAACAAGGCTTGCCAAACATCTGGCTACTAATGGCTTCCGGCATGCTCTCGCCGATGGAGTGATATAGGGTTTCTGCTGCTGTCATGTTAAGATTAGTTTTATTTGAAATTTTTTCGACCCTTTTTACCAAAAAGGGCCACAAAAACCCGGCCCGTGCAAATCCTACCCGCAATTCCGGCCCCGAGTGCACGCACCCAGCCAACGCGCATTATTTGCATCCATCAAGCCGCGTTGGTCGTGTCAGCCGCTGGGGAAATGGGGTCCCGATAAATCGGGATGGAGCTGGTTCGCGGCTGACTAGATTTTTTGGTCCTTTTGTAGCAATGACAAAAGGACAGAGAACTTACTCAAAAAACACACTAACATCCTCTATCCCCTTTCGCTCCAAAATAGGGACCTGAGCGTTCTCCGAAGGATAACCCACCGGAATCAACAAATAGCTACGCTCATTGCTGGGGCGCTCGAGGAGCTTGGTGAGGAAGTTCATCGGGCTGGGTGTATGTGTCAAAGCCACTAGACCTGCTTGGTGGATGGCTGAGAGCAAAAATCCGGTTGCCAAGCCTACTGATTCGTTTACGTAGTAATTGTTGAGTTTTTCTCCATTTTCGCCAAACTCATAGGCACGCTTAAAGACAATGATCAACCAGGGCGCGATTTCCAAAAATGGCTTGTGCCAATCAGTGCCAAAGGCCTTGAGATCATCTAACCAGCTATCAGACATCCGCCCATGATAATTGGTGTATTCTTCTTTTTCGGCGGCTTCGCGTATCTGCTTTTTGAGATCGGCATTGCCAACCGCACAAAAGGTCCAAGGTTGCTTATGAGCCCCAGAAGGAGCAGTAGAAGCTGTTTTGATGATGTTTTCGATCACTGCACGCGGCACCGGCTTGTCCGAAAACTCGCGTAAAGTCCGCCGCTCGTCCATCCAAGCAAAATGCTCAGCACTCTGCTGGATCATATCTTCTGGCTTGACAAAGGGGCGTGAGTATGGAATAAAGTCAGACATGGATTTTTTATCTTAGGAACACTCAAAAAATAATATATCATTTTGCTTGTTATTTTGCCTCAGTCCATCGTTAGAAAAAATGCTCATTTGGCTCGCTAAACTCGCTTTATCTTCCTTGCCCTAAGACAAAACCACTGCGCAAAATTAACACCTTATTTTTTTCGTTTTCCTAAGCCGTAAATAACAAAACCATCAGACAAAGGTCGCTTTTTTCTATCTTTGCGCCCAAATCAGTGTTGTATGCGTCCGATTCTTAAAGTCAGTAATCTTATCAGTTTGCAAGATGCGCGCTCGAGCGCGGCAGTAGGCTTTGATCTTATCAGCTTTAGCCTCGAAAGAGGGAGCAGCAAAAAACTGTCTTCTTCCCTCATCTGGAATATGGTCCAATGGCTGAGTGGCCCTCAAGTGGGGCTAGAACTCAATCTCATGAGCCTCGAAGAGTTAGACGAGGTCAAAAAACTCTTTGCATGGAGCTATATCACCCTGCCTTTTGAAGAATATGACGAGCGTCTCCTGACTGAGCATCCTAAGATGATCCTCAGAACCGATCAATTTACCGACCCGGCCATGATCGCAGAGGCGGTGGACCAAGCAGCAGATGCGGGCGCCGATCTCAAATTTGAAGTGAGCCTACCTGATGCAGAGAGTGCCAATGCCTATCAAAAGGTTGCGGAGCATGTATTCCTGCACTTTGCCAGCCTTGACGCTTTGATGAGCTTTGTCAATGCCGCTCCTTTTGCGCCTTATGGTCTGAGCCTAGGCGAAGAAGCAGAGGAGGAACCCGGATTTTTGCATTACGAACGCATCGATGATTTGATGGACTTATTGGACGAACTATGAAGTGGAACTCCCAATTATATGATGGCTCACATGGCTTCGTCTCCAAATTTGGCGAAGGCATCTACTCCTACCTCCAAGCCCAAGCGGGGGAACGCATCCTCGATCTCGGTTGTGGTACAGGTGATTTGGCGCTCAAAATCAAAGAGGCTGGAGCGGAAGTTGTGGGGGTAGACAGTTCGCCAGAGATGATCGCTCAAGCCAAGGAAAAGTATCCGACCCTAGATTTTGCCGTGGCCGATGGCCGAACGCTAGGCTTCGAAAACGAGTTTGACGCGATTTTTTCTAATGCAGTCTTGCATTGGATTCCTCAATATGAAGCCGTTATCGAGCAAATGTCCCGAGCCCTCAAGCCAGGTGGTCGGATTGTGCTGGAGTTTGGCGGCAAAGGCAATATCGCTCAAATGGTCGAGGCCTTACAACAGCAGCTTGCTTTGCATGGCTATGAGAAAAATTCGCTGATCGATTTTTGGTTTTTCCCCTCCATCGGGGAATACTCCTCCGCCCTCGAACGAGCTGGTTTTCGCGTCGTACATGCACAGCATTTTGACCGCCCTACCCCACTCAAAGGTGCCGATGGGATGAAAGATTGGTTTCGGATGTTTGCCGATCGCTTTTTTGCTGGCGTTCCCCAAGGGGAAAGAGAAAAAATCCTCGACGCCACGCAAGAGCGTCTGCGGACCACACATTACTCGGCTAATGGCTGGCTCGCAGATTATAAACGTATCCGGATTATTGCGACAAAGTAGCCCTGAGACGTTTGGCCCCAATGAAGTAGGCGTATTTTTCCTCTTGCAAGAGGGTACTATGCAGTTCTAGCTTGGGGCGGCCATTGCTCTTGGAGAGATGCAAAACCCGCCCTTCTCCCCAATACAAGCCAAGATGCGCGCCAAAGGATTCTGGCCTTCGGTGATACAGCATGATATCTAAGGGACGAAAATCCTGATGGACTTTCAACGTAAACGTTTCGTCTTCCCAAAGCTCACTAGAACGAAAATCAGGCAGCTCATATCCTTTTGAGGCCAATATTTGATAGGCGTATAGCTGACAATTGGCCCCCAGAGATAAATCTGCCGCATTCGCTACTCCCGGTATCCGACTGGCGCGATAGACGACAGCTTGAAAACGAGCAGGGATGTTTATTATAGATTCTTCTTTCATATTGACCCGATAAATATGCTAAATTTCGACTTAGCGCCACTGGCAAAACTAAATCTGAATGAGTAAAACTGCTTTTGTAACAGGAGGAACTGGCTTCCTCGGCATGAATTTGCTACATACACTCTGTGAGCAAGGATGGGAGCTGAGCGTGCTTCACCGTCCCTCTTCCGAACTCAAATACATCAAGCATCTCCCCATCAAACTTGTGGAGGGATCCCTCACCGATAAAGCATCATTAGAGGCGGGCATACCCCAAGGTACGGAAGTGGTCTTTCACATCGCGGGGGATACCAATATGTGGCGACCCAACAATGATCGCCAGACGCTCATCAATGTCGAAGGTACTCGTAATTTAGTGGAGGTAGCTGCTGCGCAGAACGTTAAGATCTTTATTCATACCTCTAGCGTCAGTGCTTGGGGGGATGTCAAAGGCATGATCGACGAAAGCGTTCCGCAACGCGGTAATGAATCATGGATCAACTATGAAAAAACCAAATGGGCCGGCGAGCAAGCCGCCCTCAAAGGCCGCGAGCTGGGTCTCAAAGTAGTGGTCATTAATCCTGCGGCTATTGTTGGTCCGCGGGACATTCATACTTGGGGGCAGATGTTTTTTGCGCTCAAAGCCAACAAGATCCCCGGCATCCCGGCGGGTAATAACTCCTACGTCCATGTCGATGATGTAGTGGCGGCACATATTGCAGCAGTGGACAAAGGTCAAGATGGTCAGCGCTATATCGTCTCTGGCGAGAACGCTCCCCTCAAGACGCTGGTCAGCGAGATCGCCCAATCTATGGGGATCAGCAAAATCCCTCGCCAGATACCGGCCCCGCTCCTAAAGTTGATCGCAGGCTTGTCTTATCTGGGGGGCCGCATTATCAACAAAGAACCGACCATTACGCCTGAGATTGCCGACTTTATGTCTCGCAAAGATTACGCTTTTGACAATAGTAAGGCGCTGAGAGAGCTAGGCTATGAGATGCGCCCTTGGCGTGAAGGAGTTACGGCCAATTATGAATGGTTAAAGGCGGAAGCTTTGCTTTGAGGAAGAGACCACTGCCAAAGCAAAAAACCTCCCCCATACCCAGGGGTACAAGAGAGGCGCTGGGAAGCGTTATGTTGAAGATTAGTCTACGACTTGATGATCTGGATAGAAGGCGCCCATTGAAAACCAATAGGCCATCAAAGAAGGGTAAATGGGTAATTGCTCGCCCTCTCTAGGGCCAGAAACTGCGACCCCAAATACATCCCATTCGTTCGCTTCTTGATCGGTCATGATGATGGGTAAGCCATTTTGCACAGCATTTAGTTCGAGGATAGTGCCATCCTCTAGTTTGCGGCCAAAAGATACAAAGAGATTGCTATTGGCATTGCCGGCGATTACGATTTCTTCATTGTTAAATAGATCATTGATGACGGTAGTATTGTCGCTAAATAAACTTTGTCGGAAACTCTTGAGCTGGTCTCCTACTCTGATAGAATGCACTCTCTCCTTGGCGGGTACGCGCTGATCGAGCGGATCTACTGGAAATAACAATGTGCTATTGTCTGTGCGATAATTGCCGTAGGGATAAACGCCATAGGAGCGATTGAAACCCGTCTCCGTCGTCATGACTTGTGTGTTGGGGTACATTTCGCGCCATGTTTTCCAATCGGTTTCGACTACGGCATAGACTTCGGCTTTGCGCTCGACCAGTGGTCCTTGTACCGCGCGCATCTGTAGTTGGGACCAATTGCTATTGGATTGGCGGTCGTAAGGGATAATATTGGTCTGATAAAGGAGGCCAGAAACGCCAAAAGTGGTTTCAAAATTATTGATGATCCGGCTCCAAGCCATGGCGGTACCGGTCAAAGGGCAATAATTAAGGGCATATTTAGTATCGCCGATACCATCATTGACGATCTCGTGCCAATCGAGGATAAAATGTGGATAAGCCTTGGCTTCATTGCCGATTTTGACACCGACTACTAGGCTATTGTCCTGTAAGTCTGTAGGCGCATTGGCAGCATCGGTAAAAATGGGTTCATCGATCGATGGGATTCCGTCTTTGCCGGGACCGCCATCAAAAACATCGCCCTCTGGGATGATCCAAGCCTGATTATTTGACCCGCCGCCTCTGCCGGGTGAGGGTTGTTGGCTTTCTTCACAGGCTATTAGCGCAAAGCTCGCCCAAGCAAAAGCGATCAAAAAATGATTTCTTTTCATAATTAGGAGCAGGTTTGAGTTTTTGGAAGTTATAAGCTATTCATTGCAGGCAATTGCGCCTGTCCGACAGCTGACAGACAAGGGATTTTTGGATCTATTGATATGATCTCTTGTGTCTTTTCGACTGAGCGTTCCGCGCAGCGGTAATCCTCTCTAAAAAAAACCGAGCTTCGCGCCAAACATAGCAAGCAGAGGAAAAGTTCTACCTTTACTATCCAATTCTGCATCTATGCGCAAATTTTTTCGTTCGGCGAAGCCTGACCCACAAGCTCAACTCGCTCGATTGATGGAGTTGATTGAGCAAGAGGATCGGGAGCAGGCTAAAAAAATCCTCAAAGCGCATCCGGATATCCTCAATCTGCGCAATGATTATGGTATGTTCCCTCTTTTGTATGCGGTGAGCCGGCAATCAGCTGAGATGGTAGATATGCTGTTGGAATCTGGTGCAGAAGTCAACCAGACTAATCGAGATGATAGTCACGCGCTGGCGATAGTGGTTTTAGAAAATAATCTCGGCCTCGCCGAACGCTTGCTCAAAGCTGGGGCCAATCCCGACCGCCCTGATCGCTATCAGGCTACCCTTTTGTTTTACTGCGCGCAAAACAATCTCGCTCAGATGGCCGAACTATTGCTCCGCTTTGGTGCCAACCCCTCCAAAAGAGAAAATGAAGGCGATACGCCCCTGATCTATGCGGTGATGGCCAATGCACTCGAAACGGCCAAAGTCTTGTTGGACAAAGGGGCGGATAAATACGCCCGAAACTTCGATGGGCTCAACGCTTTGGACAAAGCCCACCATACAGAGATGCAACAGTTATTGGCCTAAAGCTGACAGAAAAGGATTTATGCGTATGCAATATCTTGGGCTATTGTGCGTCAAAATGAGCCCAAAAGCCACTATTTAGCCTTGATTTGGCGATATTTTATGTTTTGAGCTTGCGTAATAAAACCCACTTAGTACGTAAAATCGGTTTTATCATATTGTCGTAACAATTGCCAAGCAAGTCTCCTTGGACTTACTCATTTTGCAATTGTTAAATCAAATAGCAATCGATGGTATCTTCTTACTCTTTAGAACTTTGGATTCCTCCTACTTCGTCTGAAAGTGTCAAAAATCTCCTGCCGATCAAGGGAAATAAAGCTCGCGCTTTGGTGCGTATGTTTGAGCGTCATGAAGCGGATGAACCCAGTGTTTTTGCCGTCAATGCGGTACTAGATGATTGGGAGAGTCTCTCGCCACAATTATTGGAGGCGGGTCTGGAAGGACATCATGCCTCGGTCTGGTTAGATGGTAAATACGAGCAAAATTTTGGTATCCAACTCGATCCACTGAGTTTGATGCGTTTGGGCCAAGAGCGCTTGCGACTTTGCTTCAATGGTGAGCGTCAATTGGCAGCAGATTGGGAGGTGTATGATCCATCGCTTTCTTCACGGGCCGTCAATATTCAAGACATTTGCATCGAAAGTACGGATGATGATGAGTTGCCCTATGTGATGGGACCCGTTCCGGTAACGGTCAGTCTCGATGATGGTACCATCTGGCAGGCTCGCTATGTACCGGCCGCTTATCTCCATCGCATACAAAAAGAACAAAACGGCTTCTTTTGGGAGCCTGACATGATAGTTGTACCCTTTGTCAATCGTCATCAAGTAGAGCAATCGATCCTATTGCTGATGAGTCAGCAAAAGTTTGAAAAGGCATTTGCCAATATTGAGCAAGAGTTTGAGTCAGAGGCTGAGGTCGGGCAAAGCATTTTCGAGCTACAAATCATTCGCGAAGGCATAGCCGATATTCCGATGGCGGAGATATTAAACATTTCAAAGGCCAATGTGAGCGTGAGACAGCAGTTTTGGAGTTGGCGCAATGTCCAATATCACCAGCAAAACTGCTTTGATTATCTCCATCATTATCAAGAACTGATACAGGAGCATTATCCAAGCCTCAAAAAACTGGGCATCAAACGCCAAGATATCTCGATCAAAATGCAGTATCGCTATCAAGGCAATTGCAATTTAGAGCTGCATCCAGAGACCTTGTACAATCTGGGAAGATCGGGCATCTCATTGGAAATCAGTTGTGAGCAAGCCTCTCGGGCGGTGGCGCGTTGTTTGGAATAGACACGTTGGCAAATTGATGGCTTGAACCTAACTTCACGCCATGCGAACGCTCACCCCTCTCAACAAAGCCTACATCATGATGCATATTGCCATCGTTTTGTACGGTTTCACTGCTATCCTCGGCAAATTGATAGATCTGCCAGGCATTACGATAGTGGTTTATCGGATGGGGATCACGATGTTGAGTCTGTTATTTATCCCGGGTGCGGTCAAGGTGGCGCTCTCACTCCCGCCCAAACTGCGCTGGAAGATCGCCTTTATTGGCCTGTTGATGGCAGTACATTGGGTCACCTTTTTTCAGGCGATCAAGCTCTCCAATGTGAGTATCACTTTAAGTTGTCTCGCCTCTACCGCATTATTTACCTCTCTATTCGAACCCCTCTTTTTTAAGCGTCGCATCCAATGGTATGAGATCCTTTTGGCGGCCATGGTGATTGTGGGCTTTCTCTTCATTTTTAATGTAGCGGGAGAGCGCTATTGGTTGGGGATGCTGGTATCAGTGGTTTCGGCGATTACGATTGCTTTGGCCAGTGTAATCAATAAGGCGGTAGTAGATGAGGTTGAAAATGTATTTTCGATCACGCTGATCGAGTTCATTGCTGGCGTGGTGGTATTATTATTGGTTTTCCCGATTTACGTACAGTTTTTTCCGGAGACGCCGATCGTTCCGCAAAGCGGTTTGGATTGGTTTTACCTGATCGTACTGGCATTGCTTTGTACCACATTGGCCTATTCACTGACGATGATGGCGCTGCGCCATGTGAGTGCTTACACCACTACCCTCTCTATCAATCTCGAACCGATCTATGGGATGCTGATGGCGGCATTTCTCTTTCAAGAAAACGAGGAGTTAGGGGGGCGATTTTATATCGGGGCAGCGATCATTTTGGCATCGGTGGTGCTGCATCCTTTGTTGAAGCGGCTGAGTAAGAGGGAGGTATAGGAGGCCCGCTGCGCGGAACGTTTATTTGCAGCGCTACAGGCGTAATTTTGATTTCAGGATCATGGCCGCGGGGCAGATTTTTGTGGATTGGAGAGAAGCGTTCTGCGAGGCAGGTACAAAAAAAAGCGGCCCGTAGTCAGCGGGCCGCGTATCAATTGAAAAAATACATCCTATACTTTTAGAAGTTGATGAGGTTTACACCAAACATCACCGTCTGCGTATTTTCTACGCCGCTGCCTGCTTCGAAGAGGGGCGTCATATTGTACATGCCGTAGATGTCAAACCACTTGAAGTCAACGCGGGCCATGAGGCCGTAGCGGATAGGGCTAAGGCCGTAGCTGCCATCTACTTTATCGACGATAGTCTGACCATTAGAAGCGTACTCTTGCTTGGTCCAACCTTTCCAGAGTAGGCCCCCAAAGACACCAAATGATACGCTAAGTCCATCTTTGCCACCGGGATCAGTATTGATGTTGAGGAGCAAAGGCATCTGTACGTAACGGGCGCTGAGTTTATTTTTACTGAGGTCGTTTGGACTTTCGCTGAAGCTGATAGTGCCACCATTTTCTTGGATCAAAACGTTGCTTGAAAAGTACATTTGGGTCCAGTCGATTGTCAGGGCTGTCTTGAGGTTGACTGCACCGCGTCCCACTAGGCTAGCGGTGGTTGGGAAAAGGTGCAAAGCTACGTGAGAGCCAGGACGAAACTCTTGGATCGCCAAAGCAGTAGGAGCCGCAGCTAGGCCATATTGGCTGGTCGCTGAGTTGTAGTAGTTGGTTAGACCCAAGTCAAAACCAATAAAATCTACATCTGTGCGCTTGCCGCTTTTTTTCTTTTTGGCCTGATGGTCATAATCTTCATCATCCCAATCCTCATTATCCCCCTCATTGTACTCATAATCTTCATCGTATCCATCTTCCTCGATTTCCTCTACTTCTTCGATGGTATAATCATATTCGTCCTCTTCTTCTTCTTCGATGATGATGACTTCAGACTCTTCGACCTCTTCACCTTCTTCTTCGGTGATTTCTTTGATCTCTACCCGCTTACCTTCTTCATCAGCGATGATGATGATACGGCGGTTTTTGAAGATGATCTCGGTGCTATCAGTTTGCGCATTTTCTTCTTCTCTTTCTTCTTGGGCGAAGCCAACAAGCGTGAGCATCATTAGGGCGGCAAACATTCCTACATATTTGTAGATAGATAATTGCTTGTTCATGACCTTGGTGGATTACTGATTAGTGGTTTTTCTAAAACTAGTGCGAGTGATCTTAAAATCGCCTAACTCAATTTCGTAGCGCTTTCGTTCAGTGTTTTGCCCTTGCTGATGCTCATAGTCGAGGGGTGAACCTGCGATTTTGCTGAGTTCGTTAGAGGCAAAGGCTACTACATTTTCCAGAGAGAATTCGTTGAGATCAAGTTTGTTGTCCTTGACTTTTTGAAGTCGGCTAGTGTTTGTAGTAGCGACTTCAGCTGAAGTCGAGCTGCTAG